>CAYYLT010000061.1:0-14403 GCA_964472385.1 uncultured Bacteroidales bacterium | reverse complement strand
TGGGTACGACTCATTCTTCGGCTTCTAATGAATTGATTGGGTTAATACGTTTGACCTGCTTTAAGATCTTGTTGTATTTTAAGTTTTAGGGGATTAATTTTTTCTCCCCAATAAACCGTTGTATGGGGGAAGGGAATTTCAATACCCTTCTCGTCGAAGGCTTTTTTAAGTCTCCTTCTGTATTCACGGCCTACCGTCCATTGCATGATGGGTTTTGTTTTAACCCGTGCTTTGATGATCACAGCGCTGTCGGCAAAACGGTCCACACCAAAAACTTCAAGGGGTTCAATGATGTGTTCTCCAAATCCCGGATCTTCCTGTAATGCTTTTCCAACTTCTTTCATGATACTAACCACCCGGTCGGTATCTTCTTTATAAGCTACTCCGATATCAAAAGTCATGGCCGACCATTCCATGGTCATGTTAGCAATGGTATTGACCTTACCGTTTTGAAAGATGTGGGTTGTTCCTGAAAAGTCCCGCAAAGTAGTTGTTCTTAATTCGATTTTTTCTACCAGTCCACCTGTACCGTTAATTATGGCAACATCTCCGGTACGAATCTGGTTTTCCAGCAACATGAAAAATCCTGAAATGACATCACGCACAAGCTCCTGAGCACCAAAGCCTACAGCCAAGCCTATTATGCCTGCTCCCGCCAGTATAGGGCCGATATCAACACCTAGTTTTTTAAGCAGGATCATAAAAAATATACCCAAAATCAATACTTTCCCTATACTGCGCATAATATTCATCAGCGTTTCGACCCTTTTTTCCGTCTCTTCAATCTGATTAGCCTGTTTCTTAGCATATCGCTTCCGGATGATCTTATTCAGATTTTTAATGAATGATTTATAGATCCGCAATACAATTAAGGTTGCTGCAACAAGTATCAATATCCCGGGAAGATCGGAAATAATCCATTGGTAAAGATTTGCTAATAAATTGCTTCCAAAGTATGAAGCGGATGAAAAGTCCATAATGTGCTCCTTTTTTATTGAGATGGTTCGGGATCATCATAAATCCTTGAGTGATGAAAGTTATTAAAAATGAATGTCAATTCCTAATCCGTATGATTTGGAAGAATCATTCGGGTTCAAGACAAATTGATATTTGTTGGGAAGGTTAAATTTGGTTAGATCTTTATAATTTTGCAAAAAAAAAGTGCTATGCGAATTGATATTTTGACAGGCTTACCGGAGATCCTGGAAAGTCCCCTGAACCATTCTATTGTCAAGAGGGGCAGGGAGAAAGGAATTGCCGATGTTGTGATTCATAACTTAAGGGATTTTTCAACCGATAAACACAGGAGTATTGACGATTATACTTTTGGTGGTGGGGCAGGTATGGTATTAACCATTGAACCTATTGACCGGGCTATATCTCAGCTTAGTTCCGAAAGAACTTACGATGAGATCATTTATACAGCTCCGGAAGGAGAAACGTATACGCAAAGTATGGCAAACAAATACGCTACTTTTCACAATATTCTTATTCTTTGCGGACATTATAAAGGTATTGACCAACGCGTGCGGGATCATTTGATAACCCGTGAGATATCCATTGGAGATTATGTTTTGACCGGTGGGGAACTTGCTGCTGCGGTGATTGTCGACAGTGTGGTTCGACTACTCCCGGGTGTTATCAACGATGAAACCTCAGCTTTGACCGATTCCTTTCAGGATGGTCTGCTTGCTCCGCCCGTTTATACCCGCCCGGCCGATTATAAGGGCTGGAAAGTACCCAGGGTTTTGATGTCGGGAAATTTTCCTGAGATTGAAAAATGGAGGGAACAAAAAGCACTTGAACGAACCCGTGATCGGAGACCCGATTTACTGGACGAGGATCAATAAACAGACAGATTTTAACCTGGAGATCATTTTTCCTGTCACTTAATTTTAATCTTTCATAAAAATTTGTTTGAATATTGAACAAACATTAATACATTTGAACGATACTATTCTATTCAATCGCTCATGGTTAGGAATGTTTTGGTAATTGGTGATTCTGACGAACGTTCAGGTGAGGTGGAACATTTTAACACTCAAAGCAACGGTTCTTATCAGTTCTATTTTGTCAAGCGATCAGAATACCAAACAAAAATCCAGGATGTCAATCCCCATTGTTTATTGCTTGATTCCTCGATATTCCAACATGATGAGCCCAAACAATTCCTTCAGCTAATTTCTCAGCATAAGCTATCCGGTAAACTACCCGTTATTCTTCTTATGGATGAACAGGAGATTCCTAAGTTTTCAGAAGTGCTTAAATCCGGAATTGCTGATTTTATTGTGAAACCATTGAATAAGGATGAATTAATACAAAGGTTTGAGATGCACAATGCGCATCAGCCGGTTGCCGATAAAAACTTTGAAAAAGAAGAAACTTTTGTAGAATCAGAAAAACCGGAAGCCAAGACAACCATCAATACCCTGGTGCTCCTTTGTCCTGATGGTCAGGTAGAATGGGTAAATGAAGGTTTTAAGCAGATGTACGGCTATGCGTTTAATGACTACATAAGCAGATTTGAACATTATGTTTTTTCTAAGAACGGCGGTGGATTTCAGTTGGCAATGCAACAGTTCAAAGGAGGGAAAACCGGGTTTACTTTTGAACATCAAATAGAAACCAGATCATCGGAATTGAAATGGATCCAGACAACAGTGGCACCGCTGTATGGAGATCAGGGAGAAATCGACCGTGTTATAGTCATTGAAACCGATATAACCCGGCTGCGTCATGAAAAAAGAAAAACAGAAGAACTCCTTTCCAATATCCTTCCCTATGAGATTATTGAACAATTAAAGCTGAAAGGAAAGGTTAAATCCAAACGTTATAAGCGGGTAACCGTTTTATTTGCTGATTTTAAAAATTTCACCACATTGACCAAAACCATGGCTGTTGATGATTTGATCTCCCAGTTAAATCATTATGTCAAAAAATTTGATGAAATTATAGAGCGGCATTATATTGAGAAAATAAAAACCATGGGTGACGCCTACATGTGCGCAGGTGGTTTACCGCTCAAAAATTATAGCAATCCCTTTGATGTTACGCTGGCAAGTCTGGAAATTCAAAAGTTTGTGAAAGATATGGCAAATGAAAGAATCCTTAAGGGTGGAACACCATGGGAATTACGGTTGGGGATTCATACCGGAGAAGTAATGGCCGGCGTTATCGGAACTAAAAAGTTTGCCTATGATATATGGGGAAATACAGTTAATGTGGCTTCCAGGATGGAAGAGACCAGTCAGGTGGGAAAGGTAAGCATTTCTGAAACCACCTATAGCTACATTCAGGAGTATTTTGATTGTACTTACCGGGGTAAGGTCAGTATGAAAAATATTCCGGACGGTATAGATATGTATTATGTGAATCGCTTAAAACCTGAATTTTCCGAGGACGAGCAGGGAATTTTTCCCAATGCGGCATTCCGGAAGATCCTGGCAGCCTACTGATCTGCCCTGCAGTTGTTCAATAATCCAAATAGAATCAGGTTTTCCAAAGCACTTATGACTATATGTTTGCCCTAAACCCCAGGGGCATAAAATGACTGACCCCTTCCCCCAGGATGATTTTCTGCGGACTATGGCATAAAATTCTTATCGAACCTTTTTGTCTTCGCTCATATTCTGCAAGTACCTGCAAACATGCTCCACAGGGAATGGGTAATAATGCTGCCACACTACCATTTCTGCGGGCAGTAATCGCAATAGACTGGACTGCCAATTCAGGAAAAATGGATTTTGCATAATACAACGCTACCCTTTCTGCACATAAACCGGAAGGAAAAGCAACATTCTCCTGATTGCTTCCCGTAACGAAATTGTTGTTCCCCAATAAAACTGCAGCACCCATCTGGAGATTTGAATAAGGGGCATAAGCATTTTTTGCTGCGCTCTGCGCTTTTTTTATGAGATCCTGGTCTTGCTTTGATAAGGCTGTAAAAGCATCATATTCATAGAATGTGGATTGGATTGTTTTTTTTCTCATCACAAATGCATTTTATCTTTTATTCTAATAATACAGATTGATAATGCGTGTTTGGTATACCAAAGATAATATTTTATTTTTGATCGGAATTGGACGAGCCTGATTCATAGACAAAGAACGTTGAGCTTATGAATGTGCGATGTTTGGCGGTGGCCAATCAAACATGATCGCCAACATGATTTATGAATCATTCGGCCCCTAAGGGCGAATATATGATATCAAATGAACGGTTTATCCTGTATTATGCAGATGCACAAGTTTATAGTTAGGCCCCATCTATTGTATGCAATCATTAAATTTTCTGGCTGTTATGAATGGTAAGCTTTACGTTCTTTTACTGGTACTTTTTGCCTCGTGCTCTACTACCCGAAAACCTGCATCTTTATCACCTTCGCTGGATGGCAGGCAATATATCAAACAATACAAAATGCTGGCTATTGAGGAGATGGAGAGAACGGGAATACCTGCCAGCATCAAACTTGCTCAGGGTATGCTGGAGTCTGACTATGGTAACAGCACTTTGGCCAGAAAAGCGAACAACCATTTTGGGATTAAATGCCATGCTGACTGGAAGGGGAAAAAGATTTACCACGATGATGACCGCAAGAATGAGTGCTTTCGAAGATATAAAGATGCTTATCAATCCTATAAGGATCATTCGAGGTTTCTGACCACTGCGCAGAGATATGCTTTTCTTTTTGACTATGACCGTACCAACTATAAGAAGTGGGCAAGGGGTTTGAAAAAGGCCGGATATGCCACCAGTCCTACTTATGCTTCCAAACTGATCAATCTGATTGAGCGTTATCAGCTATATCAGTTTGACCGTCAATCTATTTCTGCAAGTTCCGCTCGATCGTCGAATAGCGAAAGACTGGGCAATGTCGATAATTATAAGATCTCAGCGGGAAAGCACACCATACGCACGCGAAACAGAATAGACCATATCAAGGTAAAAAAAGGGGATACTTTTGAAAGCCTGACCAAAGAACTTGAAATGCTGCCCTGGGAACTGAAAAAATACAATGAACTAAAAGATACGGCAAAGCTGCATCCCGGCCAGATACTTTATTTACAACCCAAGCGGAATAAGGCTGAAAGGGGTTTCGATTTTCATATTGTCAAGGAAGGGGATACCTTGTATTCCATATCGCAACTTTATGGTATCAAGTTGGATAAATTGTATGAGATGAACCGGATAGAGCACGGTGATGAGCCTGAGCCGGGCCAGAAAATTTGGTTAAGAAAGACCAAGCCGGCAAAGGAGGATTGAGGGTAAAACCCGTTGCATCGCAAAAGAAAATAGCGTGGCTTCCGGCTGATCCTATGCAACCATTCCCGCCATGTCTTTATTGTTCAACAAAAGCGTTATTTTGTATTGTATCGCCTACAACGCTATTTCTGCACTCCAGAGATGCTAATCGCTGTTATATTTGGGTCATGATATGCCCGTGAACCTTTGCCTGTATACTGCTGAAGCTAATGAGTTTTTCATGAAAAGCTTTTTTCAAACCATAATATTTTTTATTTTTGTATCGCTTCAATTCAATGGTCCCGTAGCTCAGCTGGATAGAGCAACGGCCTTCTAAGCCGTAGGTCCTAGGTTCGAATCCTAGCGGGATCGCAATTTCCGTTTTTTCCCTTATTTTTCATGCATTCAGTTTTGGGTAGCTTCAAGGTTTCATAAGCCAGGGAGTTATCCACCGATTTATGGTTTGCTGCAAAACCCTTTCCTTCAATGGCTTTGAGTTGTTGCACCATTTCATATGTTTCTTTTCTGGCATTGAGGGTGGCTTGATTAGGGCCATATTTTTTCCCGTTGATTTGCATTGTTATGGTTTATTTGGTATCTTAGGGATCATAAACAAAGCAATACCAATAATTCTAATAGCACGTGCAGTGCATGAAAACACCGGTATTTTTTCTGATCATTTTATGTTTTGGGGTATCAGGGAATATAAGATCCCAGGGCCCCGTTAACACGATAGGGACAGTGGATACTGCTGTTGCTGGTTCGGATTCTGTTTCCTATGAGCCCAGCCACAACGCTTTGCTTGGAGCCATCACCTGGCCTGATGCACCGGAGTTTGTCAGACAAAATCCTAACTGGAATAATGATACCATTCCCGGGTTTTCGAGCCGGCGGTTGACCTACGAGTTCAATGTCCCCTATAATACCAGGAATGTCCCGGCACTGGTAGCCCATCCCATTGATGTGAATGCCCACATTAAGCAGGACCGGGCGATTGTTCTTCATGGACCGGATACAGCTTTGCGAACCACCACCTTTTCGGTGACAGCCGAAGACGATACAACCCTGCGGGAGTATGCTGTTATCATAGATCAGCAAAAACCGGTGATACTGCAACCTTTCAGCGCTGACCCTGTTTTTTCGGAAATCACCTATGGCGGGAACAGCTATATTGAAATTTCAAAGCCTGGCAAGTGCGCGATTAATTTGAGCAGCTACCTGGCGCTTCGGGTGGGCAGATGGGCCAGTGGCTGGCAGGAAGCTGTGGCAGAGCAGGATTACCGTTACCGGTATTCCAAATATGTTCCGGGTTATGATTTTAAAGCAACTTCGGAGGATGAATGGGACAGCATTCCGGGAATCCTTGAAAAAGATATCCGTGTAAGTCCTATTGTTTATCCTCATGGTTGTTTTGTCATGGCTGGTATTGATCCTGACAGCCTTTATCCTGGCATGCCTTTGGGTGAAACATGCGACGCCATTTTCAACGGAACAACCAAAGCGCTGGATAGTACAGGAGAGGCCGGGGTTTTCTGGTCGGAAAATCCTAAATATGCGCAGTTGGAGATGGGTGCGGTACCCCTGTTCAAACCCGGAGATGACCTCTGTTTGCTGGAGATTCTCAACGATTCCATACAAAAGGGCATCAAAGGCATTTCTGATCCTGCGGATTTCCGGCTGGTGGATGTATTTGGTGATTTTGGTTCGGAGGTGGTCTCACCCGGAACCGATACGCTTCATGACGCCTACACCATCAGAAGAAAACCAAAGTACTGGAAAGGCGATACCCTCTCAGGATTATCCGGTTCCTGGGCAGATTCCGATAGTGCTTCGGAATGGGTGACGCGGGATATAGCCTTTTATCTGGAGCAGGGTTACAGCAGGGAACAGGCCAGTCAGCATCTGACCCGGGATATCGGTTTTCATACTTTTGCCCCCGTAACGGAATATGTTTCCACCATCTATCAGGTTCCCCGGTATTATGATATAAGCGACGGATATCATTCACCGCAAAGTATTCGTGGAGTTGCCGGGGGGACCAGGGTGTCCGATTTCCTGGGCAAATTGAGAAAAAAAGATCAGGGGCAAAGGCTGAAAGTGATCGGTAAGTCCGCCGAAGATATACTGACCGAAGGGGATAGGCTGGTTGTGCGTTCTGCCGATTCAACAAATGTTACCCAATATGTTATTTATATCGGTAGGTTGCGAAACAAAACCCAGGTAACCTCCAGCAAGTATGCCGTAGACAGAGACAGCAGCTACAGTACAATCTCCGGAATCCCTTTTTGCACTTCCATAAAGGAGGTAAGAGAAAATATAGCCATGCCTGAGAAAGCCATGCTGCATGTGATCAATGCCCGGGATGAGCTGGTGCCCTTCAGGCGGAGAAATTACGATACCCACTATGTGCAAACGCAGGCCACCGGATATATCTACTTTGAGGTGCGGGCAGAGGATTTTGTTACCAAAGAAACCTATCAGCTAAAGATAGCAATAGATTCCAATGCGGTATATGCTTTATCCGATTTGTACGAGGTTGATCAGGAATTGCAGCTCGTATCACTCATACCGGAAGGTACCAACACAGAAACGCTGTTCAGGCATCTAAAACCCAATTATGGTGCGACTATTGAACTAATCGACTCAACAGGATCTGATAAAACTGAAGGCAAAGTGTTGGCCAGTGATTTGATCCTTGGAACTTCAGCGGACAGTTCAGCAGAAAAAGTATATTTTCCTGGTTTTCTATCTTCTAAAGCAGAGAGGCATGCCTTTGTCATTTCTGATGTGTTGGGTGTGGATCAAATGGAATCTGAAATATGGGGTCTTCAGCAAAACCTTATGATTAAAATATTTATGGATTTGTTAACACCGGCCCCGGGAGCAACGTTGACTGTGCAGGATACTCATGGTGAGCCACTTACTTCTGCTGATCATTTGGAAAAGGGATATACCCTTAAGGTAACATCGGGGGATAGCAGTAAGGTAAAAATATATGATTTGTATTTTTCAATGGAGGTGCCTCCGTGTCCTCCTTATCTCTTGTCAGATACTTTTACGATCAATGTTCAATCCATGCGTATTGAAGGAATTTCCCTCGATATCACAGTAGAAGAAATGCTTGAACGCGTTTATTCTTCGCCTTATAGCCAAATTTCTATTGTGGATTCTGACAGCAATGTTGTTGATACAGGTAGGCTTAAACAAAGTTATATGCTTAAATTATCGGATACGCTTTGTCATATATACCAATATTATGATTTGTTATTTGAAACTTTTTTAGAAACTGCGATACAAACCTTTGATATCAAAATATATCCCAATCCTGCCACTGACCATATTGTTCTGGATGGTTTACCAACCAACATCACAGTGGTGATCCGGGATATTTTCGGGGCAGTCCGGAAAATGCTGAAGGAAGAGGATCTATTGCATAAACGCATTTCCATAAGGGATCTGCCTCCAGGCATCTATTTCCTTTCGGTAAACAAAGGGCCCCACCGTTCCGGTCCGCTTAAGTTTATCAAAATCCAAAGCGGGAAATAACGGTATGTAACCATTCCTTTGTATGGTTTTTTGCTTGTTACTTACCTGTATTCATTGTGAAAATATTATTTTTGTTTTTTGGAGATTGAGTTTCAAGCCTTATATGCCGGGAAACATAAGATTCAATGAATGTGTTATGGATTCTGATCTGCCTGATAAAAAACACCATGATTTCTACCACAGTTTGCGTGGTAAAATAGACTATTGGCTGCAGGAAAAAAAGATAGGAGGCAGGTATTCCAAATACATACTGCTGGCCCCGGATATTTTTCATTTGCTTTGCAAATTGAGTATGGATCCGGACGTTCCTGTTAGGCAGAAGGTTAAACTGGGAGTAGCCATTGCCTATTTTATTTCACCTATGGATGTGGTGCCGGAGCTTCTCGTCGGACCCATGGGTTACATGGACGATATTGCACTGGCTGCTTATGTGCTCAATAGTATCGTAAACCATGTGGAGCCCGAAATCGTGAAAAAACACTGGGCAGGCGATGAGAACATCCTGGAGATCATCAAGCATATCCTTGCCCGGACTGATAAGATGCTGGGAAAGGGAGTATGGGAAAAAGTCAAACGTACCATAAAATAAATATTGTTAACCACTACCTTTCAAAATGCCTTGTAAGGCCATATTTCTTGAGTCAATTTGTACGGAAATGAACACCCCTGATGCGAAAACGAACATTTTTGTTTTTGCTTGGGTTTCATAATTATGTTTACGCATTTGATTAGTAGTTAAGGGGACTTCTATAAATTAATATTTTTGATTTTCTAAAGATACATTAAGGGGCTATCTATAATTTTCGATGGCTTGGTTATACGTGTTTTTTATGCCTGGGATTTAAATCTGGTAAATTCCAGGCATAAAAATTTTGTGAGCTTCGATAGCGTTTATTACTTCAGAAAAGAGTTTTTTGAGGTTTATTTCAGACCAAAAAACTTGGCCAGGTCATCCAGGAAATTTTTATTCTCTTCATTGCCATTGCTACTGCCGTTACCTGCATTGAGTAATTTTTCTGGTATCTGGCTTTTCTGGGCTTCAAAGAATCCAATGGAACGGTATTTATTGTAGCGTTGGTCTTTCATTTTCTGTTCATCCATAAATGAATACCTGAAGACATCATCATAGATGATATCTTCAAGCTTATCGAGGGTAGGTTTAATATTGTTTTCAAAATCCTTGTCTTCTTCAACGATCTTATCGACAATGCCGAGTTCAAATAGATCAAAGGCTGTCAAGCGGAGCGATGTTGCGGCTTCTTCCGCCCTTGCTGAATCTTTAAATATGATGGATGCGCAACCTTCAGGAGATATAACCGAAAAAATAGCATTTTCCATCATATAGATCTTGTTGGAAACCGTAAGGGCCAGGGCACCACCTGAACCTCCTTCGCCGGTGATCACGGTAAAAGTGGGTACATTTAGGTCAGACAACTCGTAAAGATTTTTGGCTATAGACTCGGCAATACCTCTTTCTTCTGCTTCAATACCGCAAAAGGCACCAGGCGTATCCACAAAGAAGAGAATGGGTCGTCTGAACTTTTCGGCCTGCCCGGCCAGCCTCAAGGCTTTCCTGTAGCCTTCAGGGTGGGGCATGCCAAAGTTGGTATGCATATTGCTTTTTAGATCTTTTCCTCTTTTTGTACTAATGGCTGTGACGGGAATATCTTTCAGATAACCAATACCCCCCATGATGGCATTGTCATCCCCGATAAGCCGGTCACCATGAAAAGGGAGAAAATCTTTGATTATATGATTGATATAATCCTGGGGCTTAGCTCTTTCTTGAGCTCTGGCTAATTTTACCCGTTCCCAGGGTGTGTGTTCGCGCTTTTCTTCCTGGTAGTGATTGTCCTGTTCAGGGTAAATATTGGCCAGCTTTTTTTCCAGGCTGTTGATCTCATCATTCAGATCTACCCCCTGGTTCTTTGAAAGTTGTTCCAGGCTTTTTATGGTTTTTTTTATTTTATTGGTATAGTCCATAACTCAATATTTTGAAATTCAGCCGATAAGACGAATAAGCGGTTAGTACTGATGAATCTTCAGGACTTTTTGAAGGGTGTCTTTCAGTTTTTGTCTGACACAGATCATATCGACAAATCCTTTTTCCTGCAGAAATTCAGAGGTCTGGAAATCTTCGGGAAGCTTTTGTTTGATGGTTTGTTCGATAACTCTGGGACCGGCAAATCCGATCAAGGCAGAAGGCTCAGCCAGGATAATATCTCCGAGCATGGAGAAGGATGCCGTTACGCCACCTGTAGTAGGATTTGTGAGCAAACTGATATATAAGTTTCCTGCATTGCTGAATCGTTTAATGGCAGCTGCAGTTTTATTCATTTGCATAAGCGAAACCACTCCTTCCTGCATTCTGGCACCCCCCGAACGGGAAACAATTAATACAGGCAGCCGCTGAGCTTTCCCCTTTTCAAACAGCCTTGCAACCCTCTCTCCCAATACCGAACCCATGGATCCAAGAATAAAATCGGTGTTCATGATGCCAAAAAGAATGGGTATGCCATGCAGCCTTGCTTTACCTGTGGTAATGCCTTCATTGATATTCTTATCATACAATTTGTCAAGCTTGCTCTGGTATCCTGGAAAACTCAATACATCCACGGTTTTGTATTCCTCAAACAGCAATTGTATGGTGTTGGGGTCAAATAGTATATCCATCCATTGATGGTTGGATATCTTTCGGTGGTAACCACAATCAGGACATACCCCATTATTTTTGTCAATCTTTTTTTTATAGATCATCTTTTTACAATCCGGACATTGAGAAAAAAGATTATCGGGTATGTATGTCTGATATTTATTTTTTCTTGTTTTCAAAAAGTTTTGTATAATATTCTGAATTTTTGCACTCATAGTTCTGATTCCATTACATTTTTCACATCAGCTCCTTTTCTATGAAATTGATTGAATAATTGCCATTTAAAAAGGATTCAGATGAGAGGATTTTGATTAAAAAATCTTTGTTGGTTTGAATTCCGCTGACATAGAATTCTTCTAAGGCACGGATCATTCTGGCGATGGTTTCTTTGCGGCTATTGTCGAAAGCAATAACTTTGGCAACCATTGAATCGTAATGGGGCGAAATAACTGCTCCGGGATATACGCCGGAATCGATACGTATACCGGGACCGGATGGAAAGACAATATTATGGATTTTTCCGGGTGTGGGCATGAAGTTTTTCTTAGGATCTTCGGCATTAATGCGACATTCAATGGCATGGTTGTTCCAGCTGATCTGATTTTGCTTCCATTTCAATTTATCACCGGCGGCAATCTCTATTTGGGCTTTGATCAGATCGGTAGAGGTAGTTATTTCTGTGATGGGATGTTCAACCTGAATACGGGTATTCATTTCCATAAAGTAAAATTTCCCGTTTTCGTAAAGGAACTCAACAGTTCCGGCATTGGTATAACCTATATTTTTCAAGGCCTGTGTTACTTTAGCGCCAATATATTTCCGTTTGTCACTGTTCATAACGGGCGAGGGCGTTTCCTCAATTACTTTTTGTTTTCGGCGCTGACTGGAGCAATCCCTTTCTCCAAGATGTATACAATTACCATATTCGTCAGCGATAATTTGTATTTCTATGTGCTTGGGATTATCATAGTACTTTTCAACATAAAGGTTGGGATCATTGAAAGCAAGATCAGCTTCATAGGAGGCTTCCTGAAAAGAGGGAACAAAAGCATTTTCTTCTTCAATGAGCCGTATACCCCTGCCTCCTCCTCCGGCAACCGCTTTGATCAAAAGCGGAAAGCCAATATGCTTGACTTCGTTAAGAGCATGTTCTGCATCGGTAAACCCTTGATCAGGGCCCGGAATAACAGGAACACCATGTTTGGCCATGAGCTGTTTGGCCAGTGATTTGTTGCCCAGTTTGGAAATGGCATCTGAAGAAGGCCCGATGAATTTGATGCCGATCTCCTCGCACATATGGGCGAATTCACTGTTTTCAGAAAGAAATCCAAAACCAGGGTGTATGGCATCAGCTCCCTTTTGAACGGCCGCAGAAAGAATGTTATTGATGTTCAGATAGCTCTGACCGGCTTTTGCCGGCCCTATGCAAACAGCTTCATCTGCCATCAATACATGCAGTGAATTTTTATCTGCTTCAGAATATACAGCAACTGTATCTACACCCAATTCTTTACTGGCTCTGATGACCCTGACTGCTATTTCGCCTCTGTTGGCTATTAATATTTTATTAAACATAGTGTATAACCATTCTGATCTAACCTTCCTTATACAAAAGAAAAGAAAGTTGCTTATATTTAATTATTTATATTTTCATTGTGTATATGAGTAATGAGAAAAAGCCTGGCTTTTAGGGGGACTGTATTATTCACAAAAAATGAATAAACTTTTTGGGATCGATGAATATTAGTGCTTTGCATATTTTATTTACATGGTTTATTTCGTGCATTTTTTGCGAGTGCGTCAATTTATAGGCATCTGCTGCGTTACAAAAGCCTCTAAGTAGGCGACTACGTCGCCGGCTTTCGACACCTTGCATCTACCCGAAACTTGATGCATGAATAATACAGGCTAAGATGAAAAAAACGAATTAATCCAACCGGATCTTAAATAATTCTGAACCGTATTCAACTGTTTGCCCGTCTTCGGCAATTTCTTCCACAATTTCTCCGCTTACTTCACTTTCGATTTTGTTCATAACTTTCATGGCTTCAATGACACATAAGATGTCACCTTTTTTTGTTTTATCGCCTTTGTTTACATATGGAGACTTACCAGGGGCCGGTGATCTGTAAAACGTACCTATAATGGGAGATGTGACAGTAAAAAGGTTGTTCTCTTCTTCAGCAGCTTGTTCTTTTTCTTTTTCCTTCTGTTGCTCTGTAGATTGATTCTCTCCAGCAGACGCCGTGTGAGTTTGTTGCCCTTTTTCTCCTGCTTCTTTAAAAAGCGCATTTACCTGTTCGGCATTCATATTTTGGAGGCCAGGAGGACCAGTTGACCCATTTTTATTTCGGGATAATTCAATTTCTTCCTCTCCTGTCTTATACCTTAAGCTGTCAATTGAACTGGTTTCAAATTGTTCAATGATCTTTAAGATGTCTTCCAATTTAATATTTTGCATTTTTTCCTCCTTTATTCCTTTGTATTCTCAGGATTCAATTAATATCTATAGAACAATATTATTGCTTTTGCTCCTAATCACAAACCAGCAAATATATTGTTTCTGATTGTAAATTTATATATTCTGTTAAATATTCTGTAGGGTTTACTTTATCGATGCGCCGGTTTAATTTTATTATCATGCTTATAATTAGTTAATTATAGCGAGCCTTTTGCAAAAAATCGGATTACAAGATATGTAATAAAAAGTAAAAATTCAAACATTCATTAACTATTTCATTGTTATAAGCTTCTCCATGATATCTTCAATGGTTAATACAGGTTATATGTTTTGAATAATGCTTTCTTATCAATTTCTGTAAATGATAAAGGCTAAGAAAGCTATCATAATTACTTATTTTATGATTTCATGAATCCATAACACGATGAATCAATAGTAAAACGAATGGGCAGAAACTATATTTGGGCAGTAGATAATAATCATTTTAAGGTGGGAATCGCA
>CAYYLT010000060.1:0-14404 GCA_964472385.1 uncultured Bacteroidales bacterium | reverse complement strand
ATGGACGTTTCATTGGTTAATCTTAAATTTTGGTTAGCAAAGCATTTGAACAAAAAATCCGGTGATCCTCGAATACCTTGTTTGGCCTATCGACGGGAAAAGCTTTCCAAATGTGATATTTCAGTACATTGTCCATATCAAATACCTTAAAAATATCAATTAATCAACAGATATTCTGTACAAACTCTATTCATGATCATCAGGGGTTTTTATGTCTCCCAACGGATAAAAGGGCAACATATGTTCCTCCAGCCATTTGTTTGCCTTATTTGGTGTCATTTTCCACCCTGAGGTGCAATTTATAACAAACTCAAGGAAAGAGAGCCCTTTTTGTTGTTGTTGATATTCAAAAGCTTTTTTCAGTGCTTTTTTTGCTTTCCGCACATAGGCTGGTTTATATACAGCATGACGTGATACAAAACAGGTACCGGGAAGTTGGGCTATCAGTTCAGTAATTTTCAACGGATTGCCCATTTGTTTAATATTTCTGCCATAAGGAGTGGTAGAGGACTTCATGTTTTCCAGGGTAGTAGGAGCCATTTGACCGCCCGTCATACCATAGATCCCATTGTTTATAAAAACAATGGTAATGTTTTCCCCCCGGTTGCAAGCATGAATGGTCTCTGCGGTGCCAATGGCAGCAAGGTCGCCATCTCCCTGGTATGTGAATACATATCGGTTGGGATGAGTTCTTTTAATACCCGTAGCAACAGCCGGAGCCCTCCCGTGAGCGGCTTCGAGCATGTCGATGTCCATATAATGGTAGGCCAGTACCGAACATCCTACAGGTGTTACCCCGATGGTATTTTCTTGTATGTTTAATTCCTCAATGACTTCCATAAGAATCCGGTGTACAACACCATGCCCACACCCGGGGCAGTAATGAAAAACGTTATCGGTCAAGAGTTTGGTGCGATCAAAGACAAGATTGTCTTTTTTAATGATATCTTCCGTTTTTAATTGTTGTTCAGCCATTTTTAACCTCCAATTACTTTTTGTTTCAGCATATCGAGTGCTTCTTCGGAAGAAGGAACGATTCCGCCCATTCTGCCATAATGCCCAACAGGTACTTTACCGTTCACAGCGAGTCTGACATCTTCAACCATTTGCCCTGCACTCATTTCAACTGATAACATACCTTTTACCTGATTTGCCAGTTCTCCCAGGCGTTTATTAGGAAAAGGAAATAAAGTGACAGGTCTTAATAATCCCACTTTAATGCCCTCATTACGGCCTAGTTCTACAGCTTTCTGGCATACTCTTGCGGAAGTGCCATATGCAACCAATAGATATTCCGCGTCCTCGCACTGGAGCTCCTCATATCGCACTTCCTTTTCTTCGATTTGTTTATACTTATCGATCAGCTTTTGGTTAAATGCTTCCATTTTTGCCGGATCAAGTTCGACCGAGGTAATGACATTCCTCTGCCTTTCAGAAAGTTTACCACTTGCTCCCCAGGGATATTTTTCTCTTATTTGTTGATCTGTTAAACGGGATTTCTGTTCTCCAATCTCGACTTTTTCCATCATCTGCCCTATTGCCCCGTCAGAGAGAATCATGGCCGGATTTCTGTATTGAAAAGCCAACCGGAAACCCAAAGCTACAAAGTCATACATCTCCTGTACGGAAGAAGGAGCCAGCACAATCAAATGATAATCACCATGTCCTCCTCCTTTAACATTTTGCGCATAATCTGACTGGGAAGGCTGTATGGTTCCCAAGCCCGGGCCACCCCTCACAACATTGAGTACAAGGCAGGGAAGTTCAGCGCCAGCTATATATGAAAGTCCTTCCTGCATAAGGCTTATTCCCGGGCTTGATGAGGAGGTCATGACTTTCTTTCCGCAACCTGCAGCTCCATATATCATATTGATTGAGGCAATCTCACTTTCTGCCTGTAGCAAAACCATTCCGGTTCTTTCTTCCGTTTTCTGGGCTGCAAGATATTCCATAACCTCGGATTGGGGGGTAATCGGATATCCGAAATAACCATCGGCTCCCTCCCGAATGGCCGCTTCTGCTATAGCTTCATTGCCTTTCATTAATCTTAATTCTCCCATTGTCAAGAAATGTTAAGTTATCAGCAAATATGATTATGCAGGGGATTTTTTTCTGTAAACCTGTATGACTGCATCAGGACAAACGAGTGCACAATTGGCGCAGCCTGTGCATGATTCAGGATTTTTCATATAAGCATAATGAAAACCTTTGCTATTGACCTCTTCTGCCAATTCCAATACATCGAAAGGGCACACCGGAATGCATACGGCGCATCCTTTACACCTTTCCGTATCGACAGCGATTCTCCCTTCTACATGAGCCATAATATTTCATTTTGCATTGTTTTTAATATCTAACCTGTATTGTTCACAAAAAATGCATACTCCTTTGTAAGTCAAAGAGCATTAGCGTCTTGTGTGTTTTATCCGGAAAAATTATTTTCAATTATTTTTTGCGCGTGCGTCAATTTTTAGGCATCTGTTGCGTTGGGAAAACCTCGAAGTAAGCGACTACCTCTTCGGCTTTTGGTGCCTTGCATCTACCCAAAACTTAACGCATGAATAATACAGGTAAAGTCACATCTCAAAAATAATAATAATTATACAGATTGTTGAACCTTTTTTATGAATGATAGCTGTTCTTTAACAGTTTGATGTGGAGTTCCCACATTTTGTTTTCTCTTTTCATATATGAGCCTAACCTGCAATAAAACACTTGAGTTTATAAACAGACGCTATTTATACTCAATAAAAATGATCATCATGGAATTTTTTCAATCTGTAATCCAGATCTTCCAGCTGATCATTGTTTACTTGCGATACACATGCTCTGAGTCCCTCTGTACGTTCGCTTCCGGTAATATCCAGGGTAATGGCACTGATCCCGTAATATATAAGTTTTTCCAGTAATTTTTCGCCGCTAAATCCGGGATATGAAATGGTAAAATAAAAGCCATCACTTATTGGCTGGTTTTCATCCATATCATAAACCAGTTGAAATCCATGTTTTTGGAATACAGACTTCATTTTTTTTGCCCTTTGGGCATATTCCCTGAGAGGTTTAATAAAATCATATTTTCCTTCATTGATGGCTTGAAGAACCTTCATTAAGCCGTACTGGGCAGTATGATTAGCCCCGGCAGAGAGGGTGTAAAGTGCTCCATGAATCATAGCATAACCAAGTTGCTGACTGGAGAAATGTTTTTTTAAGGCAGGGAACTCTTTTTTGTAAAGGTAATCTGATATGACCATGAATCCAATACGTTCCCCGGCTAAACTGAAGGATTTTGAGGTCGATATGATCAGTATATAATTTTCCGTATAATTACCCACACTGGCCTGATAGGGTGGTTTACCCGGAATGGAGATGTCTTGACGGAAATCCATACCGAAATAAGCCAGATCTTCTACAACGATCACATCATATAAGGTAGCAAGCTTACCAATTGTTTTCAGTTCTTTTTCCGTAAAACAGATCCATGAGGGGTTATTGGGATTGGAATAGATCATGGTTGATATGTTACCTGCTTGAAGATAAGATTCCAGTTTATCTCTTAACTTATCACCGCGGTGATTGTAAACATCAAAAGAAACGTAATCTAAACCCAAAACAGCATGTTGTTTTTTCTGCACTGGAAAACCAGGATCTATGAATAGCGTTGTATCTTTATGGATGTTACGTTTTGAGGCAATCATAAAAGCAGCAAACGATCCCTGCATAGCACCTACAGTAGGCAGGCAGCCTTTAGGGCTGACGGAAAGATTGATAAAATTTTCAGTGAATTTTGATATTTCATATTTAAGCGGCTCCCATCCTTCAATCATGGGATATTGGGAAGCATAACCACTCCTGAGTGCTTCTATTTCCCCTTCAATGAGAATATCAGGAGGCTCAAGTCCTGGAACACCCATTTCCATGCGGATGTAACTTAATTGGGTTTCTTTTTCAATTGCATTCACCAAACCGACAATTTCTCTTATTGAGGATTTTCCAATAGATTGAATCCCACATTCTTGTAATTTTTTATGAATAATGGTATAATCAATGGGTATTTGAGCAGATTGATGCATATGAAAAGTTGTAAAGCTTAATTTGATGATTAAAGATGGGAAAAAATGCGTAGATTAGCAATGAGAAATGTCAGGTATTGATATTTTTTGCGTCCGGGGTTGATTTCGGTTTTACTTTTCTATGTTTATTCTTGTATCCACAGCTATGACCTCCTTTTCATTTCCCATTAGGGGGTTGATATCCAATTCGGTAATCTGTGGCGCTTGTTCAACCAGCGCAGATATTCGTGTAATGGTTTCTGCAAGCATTTTCTCATGGACACCTGCCTGGCCTCTTATACCTTTAATGATACGGTAACTTTTAAGGTGATATATCATTTTTGTAGCGGTTTCCATGTCTACCGGAGATAAGCTGTAACTGATATCTTTCATGACCTCAACGAATATTCCTCCCAAACCGCAAAGAATCAGATGACCAAAGTTTTCTTCTTTTTTGGCGCCGACAAAAATTTCTTTTCCTTTCATCATAGGTTGAATGAGAATTCCGGTTGCGTTTTGCGCAGCCATCAAACGGTCAAATGTTTCAGCCGCAGTTCTTCTGTTGGAGATGTTCAGGGCCACGCCGTCGACATCGGATTTATGCAGCAGACCGGCAACTTTCATGACCACCGGATAACCCAGATTTTCTGCTGCTTTCATGGCTTCATGCCGGTTGGTGACCATGGCTTCTTCTGTTCTGTGAATACCAGCGGCGTCCAATAAAAGGTTTACCTTTTCAGGGGTCAGATAACCGTTTGGAGCATCCTCCATAATATTCCGGATAGCCTGCGTATCAATTTCCGGAAGATAAGCAGAAGCGGATAAAGGAGTAGCTGTATGGTAAACTTTGGTAAGTGCCTGGCCAAACAACACTTCATCCGGAAAAATGACTCTTCCTTTACGAATAAAATGCGTTATTTCCTTTTTTGCATTCACTGCAGAAGGCAGAATGGGATATATTGGTTTTTTGGTTTCCTTCATTTTTTTATCAAGTACATCATATACCTCATAAACGGGAAAGAGACCGGAACTGCCAAAGATGACTGCCATTCCGTCTATGTGATCCCATTCATCATTGCAGAAATCGATAATTGTCTTCAGATGTTCTGCTTTGCCGGTAGCTAAAAAATCAATGGGGTTAGCAGCAGAAGATCCCGGTAGGAGGTTATTGAGCAATTTTTTTCTATGCATTAAATTCAATGGAGGTACATTCAGTCCATGATGGGATAAGGTATCCGTGAGCATGACTGCAGGTCCGCCAGCGTGGGTTATAATGGCCATGTTTTTGCCTTCTAATGAAGGGTGCATAAATATGGAAGCCACGTTCGTGAGTTCTTCCCTGCTATGACATCTGACAATTCCGGCTTTTTGAAAAATTGCGTTTACTGCCATATCTGAACTGGAAAGCGCACCGGTATGTGAAGAAGCCGCTCTGCTTCCAGCTTCTGAGGAACCGGCTTTAATGGCTGCTATTTTACATCCTTTGCGTATCAATGAGCGGGTATGCTTAAGGAGCTTGCGTGGTTCCTTAATGCTTTCAATATAGAGCAGCTTGACTTTTGAGCTGTTTAGGGGATCAAAATGCTCATCCATATATTTAATGATCTCCTCAACACCCATTTGCGCACCATTGCCTACTGAAAATACGTTTGCAAAGGTCAGTCCTTTGGGCATACCCGATTCAATAATAAAGACAGCTGTAGCTCCTGAGCCAGAAATAAAATCCACTCCTTTTGGGTGCATTTTCGGAATAGGTGTTGTAAAAACACCATTATAGTGAAGATTCATTAATCCAATACAATTGGGCCCTATCAAAGCGCCTTGAACGCTGTCGACAGTTTTTTTTAATTCCATTTCCAACCGGGCGCCGGCTTCACTTTCTTCGCTAAATCCGGCTGATAGTATGATGAATGCCCTGGTATGTTTTTTTTCAGCAAGCAGGCGAACGATATCCGGACACAATTTGGCAGCTACTGCTATGATGGCAAGATCGACAGGGGGCAATGCATCTGCAGTACGATAACATTTTATGCCCTGTACCTCTTCTTCCCTGGGATTTAAAGCATAGAGACCTCCTTTGAATTGGCCGTCAAGAATATTTTTCAGTACTTTGCCCCCTGGCTTCTGAAGGTTATTCGATCCTCCGACAATAACAATGCTTGTTGGATGGAGAAGTTGATGGTTGATCATAATTTTTTTATTTCTGTTGCGGCGAATAACAATTACAAATTTAAAAAATCGGGCCTTATAACCATGAAGGAAGGATTTATAAATTAATATTTCATGAAATATATGCTGTAGCAGGGAACTTTCAGGATTTTGTTTGTAATTTGCCTCCCATTAATTTTCATCTGTTTAAAAGTTTTTTCTTATTTTTATAATAGTTTCTTAGTTTTGCAGATCGTTATAAACATGATGATGTTGAAACTTTTAATATTTAAATGTAATTAGTATGAATAGAGTTTTATTAGCAACTGCTGGAGGTGATTGCCCGGGTCTGAATGCTGTTATAAGAGCTGTGGTAAAGAGAGCCTCTAAAGAGAGAAACTGGGAGATATTGGGTAGCGTACAGGCCTTTAATGGCATATTGTGGGAGCCCAGTGAGGTCAAGGTATTGGATGAGCATGCCGTCTCGGGTATACATTTTCAGGGAGGAACTATTCTTGAAACTACCAACAAGGGGGGGCCATTTGAATGGCCGGTGAAAAACAAGGATGGCACCTGGGGTTCAGTTGATCGTTCAGAGGAAATGATACGTAAATTAATGTACATGGGCATCGATGCGGTGATTAATATCGGAGGTGACGGTTCGCAAAGAATATCCCAGGCATTGTATGAGAAAGGCCTGAATGTTATTGGTGTGCCAAAAACCATTGATAATGATCTTGCTGCAACAGATTCGACGTTTGGATACCAGACAGCCGTTCAAATTGCAACTGAAGCCGTAGATAAATTGGTAACAACTGCTGCAAGTCACAACCGTATCTTTGTTTTAGAAGTTATGGGACGTGATACAGGTTGGATTGCACTGAATTCATCCGTAGCAGGTGGAGCTGAGATATGCCTGGTTCCTGAAATTCCATATGATATCAATAAAGTATTGGAACGGATCAATTCAAGATTCAGGAAAGATAGAGGGTTTGTTATTATTGTGATCGCAGAAGGAGCTAAACCCAAAGGTGGTGAAGAATCCAAAGAGGAAACCGGCGAAGTGGGTTATGCTAATGTAAGGTATACCGGAGCGGCAGCGCGTTTGGTCGGCGAATTGAAAGCTGCAGGCTGCCCGTATGATATCAGGAGTACTGTTTTGGGGCATTTGCAAAGGGGAGGTATACCCCTGGCTTATGATCGCGTGCTGGCAACCCAATTTGGTGTTAAGGCATTTGAAATGGTACTGGAAGGTAAATACGGAGAAATGGTCGCCTATCAGCATCCTAATATAACCTCTGCACCATTAAAAGAGGTTATCAGCCAACACAAATTTGTTGATAAAAATGCAGATCTGGTAAGGAATGCCAGGGGAGTTGGCATAAGCTTTGGAATATAAGGCATTCTTTTGGCTGTTTCCGCTTTTCAATGTTGGAAAAATATACCCATATGTTGATTTGTCATTAGACTAGTTCTAATGACATTTTTTTATCCCAAGGATACCGGATCAAACGGCCAATAGATATGAACGGAAAATCATAGGTTAACCAGCATTATTCCGAGCGCAAATGAAGTATCTTTTATGATGCGGGATGAGAAATTTTTGATGCACGGCAGGTTTATCTTTTTCTCCGGAATTTACTTTGATCAACAAAATATTTGGTAATAAAAAGAACCGAACTCAGACTCCCGCCAATGATCATACCGGTATTGGAAGAGGAAAAATATCCTTCTTTACTGTTGTAACCATTGATAAAGACAAAAGTTGATGTCGCTACCAAAATACCCCCGGCTACATAAAGCATGGTATAATCTTTTTGACCACGAATATTAGCTGCTGGCAAATTGTTTTGTGTTTTTTCCAAACATAGAAACCGGTGTTTGAAATTATGATAATGTTCAGGTAATTGGTTTACTTTCTTTGTACAGTACCATTCCGGCGTATGTTGCAGGGTTGGCTCTGAGCCGGTGCTTGAAGCGATGGAAAATAGAAAGATGCAGATCATCAGACAATATCTCATTGGTCATAAAGATTTGGTTCATCAGACAAAAATAATGGAAATGAGGAATTCACAGAAAAATTTTGGCACATTCTTATCATTTTTTATGAATAATACAGACAGGCTCTAATGAAATACTTCAGTCCAGTTTCTATATTGATTCAATTCGTCACCCAACTGGGGTTTCTTGTCAAAAATGCCATACATCGCCGAGCCACTTCCTGAAAGCGATGCAAATAATGCCCCCTTTTCAATCAAAAGGGATTTAATTTTTTTCAACTCCGGATATTTGGGGTATAAACTTTTTTCGAAATCATTGGTGATGGATTTATGCCAATGATCTATCGGTTCATGCCGAACAATTTCGTCCAGGGATTTTTTGTTTTTTTGGGGGATAATGCCTTGATAAGCTGTTTTCGTGTCGATTTGAATATTTGGTATAATCAAAATCAGATGCATGCCTTTCAGGGGCATGTCAATGGGTTGTGTCTGGTTGCCTTTTTCCCATGCAAGGGAAGGTTTGTTATCGATAAAGAAAGGGCAATCGCTTCCAATCTTTTCAGCCAATCTTTTTAAGGTTTTGTTGGGGATGCTAAGATGGAACATTTCATTCAATGCTTTGAGCGTGAAAGAAGCATCGGAAGATCCTCCCCCCAAACCTGCACCGTAAGGTATGATCTTATGCAGGTGAAAATTCAGTTCCGGTATGGCATAATGCTTTTGTATCAGCTTATATGCCTTAAAACAAAGATTTTTGTCTTTGGATATCTGCAACTGTAAACCGGTATTTTTGAACCTGCTTTGATTCTCATTGCTTTGTTGTATTTCCAGGATGTCTGCCAGACCAATCGGATAAAAGATGGTCTCCAGGTTATGGTATCCGTCTTTTCGTTTTTCAGTTATATGCAGACCAATATTGATTTTTGCATTAGGAAAAAGGATCATACCAGATGTCTTTTGTGGTTATGTGGTAAAAAAGTATCAACAAATTATTAACAGGGAAAGTTGATAATCATTTTCGAATATCATCCATTAAGAAGTTCAAAATCGCTTTTGTATCATTAGATTTGTAAAGCTAAAAAAGTTGGATTATGGCAGATAACAAAAATAAGGGATACAGTTCAAATTTCATAGGGGAGGGATTGGATTATGGCAAAAAACCTCCACAGGCATTAGATTTGGAAGAAGCCGTATTGGGGGCTATTATGTTGGAAAAGGATGCGATTATTTCGGTGATGGATATTCTTATGCCGGAAAGCTTTTACAAAGATGCCCATCAGAAGATATACCGGGCTATACTGGATCTATCTCAGAACATGCAGCCTATTGATATATTAACTGTTACCGAGGAGCTGAGAAAGCGGGAAGAGCTGGAAACAATTGGTGGTCCGGTATATATAACCCAGCTCACCAGTAAGGTTGCTACGGCTGCCCATATTGAGTATCATGCGCGGATCATTGCCCAAAAATATATTCAACGGGAGTTAATAAGGGTAGCCAGCGAAATCCAGTCAAAAGCGTATGATGATGCAATAGATGTGAATGATTTGATTGATTTTTCCGAATCTCAATTATTTCAGGTTACCGAATCAAACATAAAGAAAGAAACTTCAAAGATCAATGTACTGATCCAGCAGGCCATTGATCAAATAGAGGAAGCTTCAAAGCGAGAGGAAGGTCTGAGCGGAGTACCTTCAGGCTTTACCAAATTAGACCGGGTAACTTCTGGATGGCAAAACTCGGATCTGGTAATTATTGCAGCTCGTCCTTCCATGGGCAAAACTGCATTTACATTGACAATGGCCCGAAATATGGCTGTCGAGCACAACCGGGCCGTTGGGGTTTTTTCACTGGAAATGAGTTCATTGCAACTAGTCAACCGGTTAATCATTAGTGAAACAGAATTATCATCCGATAAGATCCGGAGTGGAAATCTCTCCCACAAGGAATGGGATCAGTTAGAATATAAGATTAAGAATCTGGTCAATGCCCCAATCTATATTGATGATACACCGGCTATCTCTATATTTGAGCTTCGTTCTAAATGCAGGAGATTGAAGGATCAATATAATGTAGAGGCCATTTTTGTAGACTATTTGCAATTGATGAGTGCCTCTTCGGATCACCGGGGTAACCGGGAACAAGAGGTTAGTATTATATCGCGTTCATTAAAGGGAATTGCCAAGGAACTGAATGTGCCTATTGTTGCCTTATCTCAATTGAACCGTTCGGTAGAGTTGCGTTCGGGAGAGAAACGTCCCCAGCTATCTGATTTGCGTGAATCCGGTGCCATAGAACAGGATGCAGATATGGTTTTGTTTATTCATCGTCCTGAAAGATATGGAATTACCGAAGACGCATACGGCAATTCACTGATAGGGGTTGCCGAGCTAATTCTGGCAAAACACAGGAACGGTGCACTTGCTGATATACAGCTCAAATTCCGTGAGGAGTTTGCCAAGTTTGAGGAACTGAATGAAGATGCCCTTGGATATATCCATGCAGAGGAAGAATCAGGATCAATGATCATTGGCTCCAGAATGAACGAAGAGGAATCCCACCATAAGAACAATCAACAAGCGGATCTGAACAGCAATACGGGTTTTGATGATGATCCTCCTTTCTGAGCCCATTATACGACCATCATGCTATTTGCTGTTTTATCCTGTATGAATGACATCGTTAGGGTTTTGTTGCAAAAGTCTGTAGTAAATCAGCTAAGAGGCGGCAAATTGAAGCTGTATATGAATACTTCACGCTGAAGCCAACAAAGCAGATGATGTGCTGCAGGCTAACAAAAAATATTATATTAAAAGATGCAAGGATTTTTACGAATAATTGCTAAAAACCTGCATTTTGCAAACAATGAAATGTATTTATCCTGTGAATTATACGTTTTTTTGTGCTTTTCAGCAAGCCCTGGTGAGTCTCTGTAGGAAAACCTGTCATATTGGTCTTAAAGTGGCTCTTGATGCTCTCTTAGAACCACTAGTCAGGCATTAGAGATAATCTACCACCTTTTCAAGTGCCATACCCCTCGATCCTTTGATAAGAATGGTACAAGGTTCTAAAGGATTGTTTTTTAACCATGCTAAAAATTCCCTGGTAGTTTGACAAGCGATGTTTTGATTTCCAGCATGAAGGAAAAATTTTTGACCGACGTAAAAAACATGCTTAAATTCCAATGTATTAACCAAGTCAATGATGTTTTTATGTTCCTGGTCGCTGTAATCACCAAGTTCAAACATGTCGCCAAGTATTAATGCTTTGCAGTTCCGCTGAAAGGTATGGAAATTTTCAATAGCTGCTTTCATGCTGGTTGGATTGGCATTATAGGCATCCAGGATGATTTCGTGGCCATGTTTATGCATAATTTGTGAGCGGTTGTTGGCGGGTTCATATTGCCTCAGGGCCTCAATTATTTGCTGTTGTTCAACCTGAAAATATTTTCCCATGCATATACCTGCCAACAGGTTTTCAAAATTATAACTGCCAACCAACCTGGTTTGAATGAGGGGGAAACCATTAATCTGAATAGATAAATAAGGATTTGCACTGACAATCTTTCCACGGCAGTATGCACTGCGGGTAATGCCATAGCTCAGTTTATGGCAATCCGGGTGATCTGTTAGTAGCTTTGCTAGCAATGGATTGTCAGCGTTATAGAATATCGTTCCGTCATTTTGACATATGTAATCATAGATTTCTTTTTTGGTTCTGATCACCCCCTCATATGATCCGAAACCTTCCAGGTGGGCTTTCCCAATATTGGTTATCAGACCGAAGTCTGGTTTTGCCATATGGCAAAGCCATTTTATTTCACCGGGGTGGTTTGCTCCCATTTCAATGACTCCAAAATGATGGGTTTTATTTATTTTCAGCAGTGTTAGCGGTACGCCTATATGGTTATTGTAGTTTTTTTCTGTGGCAATGGTTTTATAGTTTTTCTTTAGGACCTGGTATATCATTTCTTTGGTGGTTGTTTTGCCATTCGATCCGGTAATACCAATAATTTTTATGTTCATTTTGTGGCGGTGCCAGGTGGCAAGTTGTTGCAGGGTAGAAAGCACATTTTCAACCAAAATGTAGCGATCATCTTTTGCATATTTCGGCTCATCAACAATGGCATACCGGGCTCCTTTTCTGATTGCTTCTTCAGCAAAAAAGTTGCCGTTAAAATGATCTCCCTTTAAGGCAAAGAAGAGGGAATTCTCCGGAATGTGCCGGCTGTCTGTTGTAACACCCGAGCAGGCAAGAAAATATTGATAGATGTTGTTGATATCCATAAGGATATAAAATTACATAAAAAAAACCTCATTGTTGTATGAGGTTTTTTTGTATAGCAATTGCGTATGATTTTATTTCAATCCTTGTGGACTGCCTACGTAATTCATGGCACAGCGAAAGCCGATATCGTTGGAAGCATGGTTCTGATCCAGGTGTCTTCGGGTTGCCGGATTCATCCAGTAAGCTCTGTCATTCCATGATCCCCCTTTGTAGACTCTTGATTGATCAGAAATCAGAGAAGCTTCTTCTGTGTACATCTCTTTGGTGCTATTATCTCTTCCTTCTTCACTGTTATAGTCTATTCGGGATTTTAGGTCACCTTCTTCATAATTTCGGTAATCGGCTTTGGAGTAGTTTCTTCTTTCTGCTGCGTCTTCTTCACTGATGGGGACTTTTTGCAATCTTCCCAGGCTATCTCTGGCAGCCAGACTTCCGTCTTCGTTTCTTACTTGTTTTTCAAACACATTACCCCTGAAGGGTCTGAAATCATTGACAAGTTTATGTGAAGTGGGACGGTAAACATCCTGGACCCATTCGTTCACATTTCCGGCCATACAATATAGGCCAAAGTCATTGGGCCAGTAGGAATTAACGGGAGATGTGATACTGGCGTTGTCATTCAGATCACCGGCTACACCCATCATGTCTCCTTTGCCTCGTTTAAAATTGGCCATCATCTCTCCCCGGTATTTTTTACTGGAATTTCTTACATTATGACCATCCCACGGGTAGATGCGCCTACCATAGATATTTTCCTGATAGGTGTTTCCAATATAAGCCAATGCGGCATATTCCCATTCGGCTTCGGTTGGCAGCCGGTAATTCGGAAGAATGATGCCATCGGACATTCTTACTTTTCTGGTTTCCTTGTTGGGATCGAGTGAAGGAAGGTTTTGATTGACCACTCCTTCATATTTTCCTGCCAGGTAGGCTTCAGTATTGAAATTTTCCCGTCCAACCTGCTGGGGGTCTATATCCAATATTCCTCTTTCAACGAGTCTCATTTCATTAACGCGGTCTGTCCTCCAGATACAATAGTCTGAAGCCTGAACCCAGGTTATACCGACAACAGGGTAGTTGTTATAGGCAGGATGACGAAAATAATACTCTACATAGGGTTCGTTGTAAGCCATTTTATCTCTCCATACAAGGGTATCTGGAAGCGCATTCCGGTAAACTTCCGGCTGATCAATAAATACCCTCTGCAACCAGTTAAGATATTCCCTGTAATCAACATTTCTAATTTCAGTTTGATCCATATAAAAGGAAGAAACTGTAACCCGACGGGGTTCATGATCCCATGAATACATGAGATCTTCCTGAGTTCGACCCATGGTAAAGGTTCCGCCTTCAATATAAACAAGCCCAGGACCGGGTTCCTGCTCATAATTAGTTACTACTTCGAAACCGCCGTTTTCAGGGTCGTTGTAATTCCATCCTGTGGTCGGTGAAGCACTTCCAAGACCATCGCCCTGGGAACCACAACCAGCAATAACAAGCATAGCTAAAAAAAAGATTGACTGGATCTTGAGAGATAATTTCATAATCTAGTGATTTTTATTTAGATTCCAAATATAAATTTTTTTTTTAAAACCGAAAAACAGGCCGTTGAAAATTGGCATTTTTAATGAATTAAACAAAATTTATCGAGAATTATTGTATGCTACTGATCCCTTATACTAAAATTTATGGATAAGGTTACTTCATGGGCACCTGAAATAACTGAGGCCCTTTTATAATTCAGGAAACCAGAATCATAGCTGTAATTGATGGCAAATTCACTGAAAATGAAGCCCATCTGTATAATGGGTGTGAAAAATTGAAGTCTTGAATTATGCCTTATGAATCCTCCCAATATAAAATTTTTATATGTCAGGTAAGAGCCGTACTGAAAATAATCTGAGCGAGTCTGCCAACTAT
>CAYYLT010000059.1:0-14423 GCA_964472385.1 uncultured Bacteroidales bacterium | reverse complement strand
TTCCACAATGATTGAGCACATCATATCTATTTTAAGATTTAAATCATATTGAATGGCAAGCTATTAATTAAATTCTATACTTGTGAAACCCGCATGCAGCAAGCTTCACAACAAGGACATGAATAAAAATGCGGGTTCCACAATGATGAATTGCGAAATTGAGGTTTTTTTAGTTTTTATCATGTTGAATTATAAACCTTTAATAAACTTTTTTTCTTGTGAAACGACCATGAACTTTATTAATCATAAATTACTCGCAGGCAAATGATTAAAAAAAGTTCATCGGGAGTTCCTGAATGTGCCATAATTTTTGGCATTTTTTTAACGGCAAAAATTTTCAACAGATGAAGATATTAGGGATAACAATTGGGTTTAAAAACAAATCAAAGTGTTCCTACCGTAAAAACCCTGTGGTCTTTAAATTCCCTCACCATAACTAAAGTTCATGGTTTGTGCCTTTTGTTGAACTATTTTCGAATTGGGCGGTATGCTCCGCGTTAACCAGACGTTACCTCCAATTACTGAATTACTGCCAATTGTAACACTGCCCAGGATGGTGGCTTCTGCATAGAGTACAACATGATCCTCAACAACTGGATGCCTGTCCACACCTTTTATCGGATTTCCTTTTTCATCCAACGGAAAACTTTTGGCACCCAAAGTTACACCCTGGTAGATTTTTACATTTTTCCCGATTTTGCATGTTTCTCCGATCACTACACCTGTCCCGTGATCAATGACGAAATTTTCATCAATCATGGCTCCCGGATGGATATCAATACCGGTATCGGAATGGGCCATTTCGCTGATAATTCGGGGCAGCAGAGGCACATTGAGTTTTTCAAGTTCATGGGCTATTCGGTAATTGGTTATTGCCCTAATGCCCGGATAGCTGAATATGATTTCTTCCGGGCTTTTTGAAGCGGGATCCCCGTTATACGTAGCTTGAATATCGTTCTCCAGCATATTTCGCAAGGCCGGTAGTTCTTCTATAAAATCTGTTGCAAGCGCCGGCGCCTGGTCTTTACATTGATCACATTCCTCGGAAGTTTTGCCGGGGCAACCAAAGCAAATACCCCTTCTTATTTGTTCTGTAAGCTGTTCAAGAACCCACTCGACATTCCTTCCCATGTGGTATTTAAGGGTATGACGCTGAATTTTGGATTCACCAAAGAAACCAGGAAAAAGTATGGCTCTGGTTGTTTCAATAATATCATACAGGATGTTGACTGAAGGCATAGGTTTACCATGTCCCGGCATATAAATCATCTTATAGAGAGCCGGCTCAGAAAGCTTTGTAATGATATGCTCCATTTTTGCTGGTGTTGCCTCTTGGATTTTTTCCATAATTTTTTTTGTTAATACGATCCAATGTTCATGTTATGGATTTGTTGCCTGTATGTGGCGACATGCCTTGTGCGTTTTGAATGCCAGCGGACATATCAAACCAGACATTCCTTAATCATTGTCAGTATTGTACAGGGCGGTGCTTAAATACCTTTCACCTGTATCGCATACAATAGCCACTATATTTTTGTTTTTGTTTTCCGGCCTTTTACCAATTTCCACAGCAGCATGTATGATGGCCCCGGAAGATATACCACTAAAGATACCTTCCCGGGTAGTCAGCAGCCTGGCCATTTCCATAGCTTCTTCGTTTTTTACAGTGTATACTTCATCGATAACTTCCATGTTCATGATGCTTGGAATAAAACCTGCCCCGATTCCCTGAATCTTATGTTTTCCGGGTTCTCCACCTGAAAGCACCGGAGAGTCAGCAGGTTCTACTGCTACGATTTGAATATCTTTGTTTTTTTTCTTTAGTACTTCCCCCACACCTGTGATGGTTCCACCCGTTCCAACGCCTGCTAAAAAAATATCCACTTTTCCATCTGTATCATCCCAGACTTCCCTGGCAGTAGTTTTTTTGTGCATCTCTACATTAGCTGGATTATCAAATTGCATGGGTATAAAACCATGATTGTGCTGATCTTTTAACTCCCTTGCTTTCTCAATAGCTCCTTTCATCCCTTTTTCCGCAGGTGTTAATACAATTTCCGCTCCAAAAGCTTTAATCAGATTTCGTCGTTCTATGCTCATGCTTTCCGGCATGGTTAGAATTACCCTGTAGCCTCTAACAGCACAAACCATTGCCAGGGCTATTCCGGTGTTGCCACTTGTGGGTTCAATGACTACGGAGTCTTCTTTTAGTATTCCCTGCCGTTCCGCATCATCTATCAAAGCCAGCCCCAACCTGTCCTTGACCGAACTGCCGGGATTGTAATACTCCAGCTTGGCAAATATATCCGCTTTCGATTCCTGAATGACCTTATTCAGTTTCACCAAAGGGGTGCTTCCGATTAGTTCTGTTATATCCTGCGCTATATGCATAATTGATAGGAATTAGAGTATTTTTAAAACCGGTATTATTATTAGAATAACACAATTATGATCCTTTTGTTTTTGTTGCGCAAAGAAAATACGTTATAGCGAATTTTTTATATTTCCGTCAACCTGCCAAGAGAAAAATACTTACCTTAACGGCACATTCGTTTCACATATAACAGACGTTTTTTGCATAAGCTTTCATTCATTCGCCGGGAAATTTATAAAATTCCTTTAATATGATTGATAAAAAAATATTATATCTCTTTGTTATGATCCCATTGTTGGGCTTCTTTTCCTGCAATACAGTGAATAATGTGTCTTCAAATTTTATGGATACGGCTCCGTATATTGATGGTAGGCTGGACGATTGGGAAGGATCTTGTACCCTTGATAAAACTTCCAGGTTATGTTATGCAGTAGGCCATGATGATCATAACGTTTATGTAGCTTTAGAGGTCGGGGACAAGTTGGTACAAAGAAAGATTATGTTGTTTGGCCTGACTTTGTGGATTGACACTACCGGGGGTAAGCAAAAAATGAAGGGGGTACGTTTCCCCATCCCTTTTGATAACCAGAGGAATGATGAGATAGCTGATAACGTAAGATCAAATCTGCCACCCCGTACCCAGCGGGCTCTTCCGGAAACCAGAAGAAGAATTCTCAAGCCTGCCATATTGGATCAGATGATGCTTCTTGGTTTCCATAACAAGGAACAGCAACTGGTATCTGTTGCAGAGGACACTGGTATTGAGATCCGCATCAAACGGCAAAAGCCGGTGGGAATAATTTATGAAGCTCAATTGCCTTATAAAATGGTCTATACAGATGAGCCATCAGAGAAGATATCTTTAAGTCTGGGATTTATCACCGGCTCTCTGGAATTACCCGACGAGATGAGTGGTCTAAGATCTCCCGGCATGAATCCCGGTGGAGGCAGGTACCCGGGAGGAGGCCGTATGAGTGGCCGGGAGGGTGCTCAATCCGGTCAATCCCCGGATCTTGAAGAACTTCAGAAAAGCACAAAATTGTGGTTGAGAGATATTCCCATGTTAACCAAACCTGAATGATTCACAAACCATTTCTTTTTTTGCGTATACTGTTTATCGGATGTTTTCATCGTATCATGGGTTCATCACCCAGGATACGATTTTGTTTGTTGCATCCAAAGACGAAATTCAGTCCCAGGCGTAGGTTAAAAGCCCTGGTGTTGCCTGGCCAAAGACCTGCCGAAGCAATGTCAGAAATGGTATAAAGCTGAAGTGGACCGAGCCGCAGGCCCACCCCAAGCCCTAAATTGTTAAATGCCCGGTTCATAACGGAATAACTTGCCGAGAGTGATATTCCATTTATGGGTCGCGCATTGGCTGAAAGGGTAAAGCTTTGATTCACATCACCTCCGAAAAATCCTGTCCGGGACAAAAATCCCACATCAAAGTTGCTGGTCAATGCATAATTTCCTCCCAGATAAATCTTAGGACCCAGAAAATAAATAAATCCCTGTTCGGAATGATCTCTTTTTGTTTGACCTTCAAGTGAATCAATCATTTGTTCACCCAGGGATGCCATATCTCCGCTAAAAACGTTGAAGTTTTCATCATCTGTATCTTCTTCCTGTGATGTAATTTCCAAACCTGAAAACATAAAGGGTTCATCATTTGTAATGGTATAATTGTGTGCAAATTGGCTGCTATAGTTGATAAGACCTAAATCAATAATGCTTGCTGAAATTTGCAGTTGTTCATTAACTTCATAGCTGGCTCCAATGTCAAGAGCAAACCCTGGATTGGCAAAGAGATTATTGATGGTAAGATCGGGAATCTCCAATTCACCTATATTATCCAGGCTATCTGAGAGTTCAACCGGTCCGGATCCCCGGATATCAATATCTGATTTCAGCCTCAGCGTATCTCCTGCTTCATTGAGCTTAAACAACAGGTCAAAATCGCGGCTTTTCAGGTTAACCAAACCCTGAAGGTATTTTGCCCGGATCCCGTAGGTCAGTTTTCCATACATCTTTCCGGAGAATCCAAGCGCATATTCGAGATGATGATTAGAATAAAGGTCAAAATGTCTGAATTCGATATTTTCTCCTTTAAATGTTTTGTTTCCGGTGAGGAATAGTTTTCCTACATCTCCCGGGAACGAGAATTTAAAATTGGATTTTTCTCTTACATGAAATGATATATAATGGTTAGCAGCACGAAAACCGAACCCCAGCAGGGTTGTGGAAAAACGGGTAAAAATTGCGTTACTTGGATTCAATGCCTTCAGAAAGTCATCCAGATAAGGTTTGTGATCGGGATGCAGAAAAGTGACAAGGGAGTCATTATCGTGACTTTTTCTAATAAAATTACGGTAAGTCAAACTATTATTTCCCATGCCCAGATTCACATCAGATATTCCCGGCAGGTTGAGATAGAAATTGCATTCCGGTTGCAGAGCGGGATTCATTTGTGAAATTTGGGGAATACGTTTCATGTGGTATAAGGTCTGACTTCGTTGACCAAAAGAGTTACTCAGGGATACAAAACCAATCAATACAGTAAGCAAAATATTTTTCATAGGGGATGGAAATTATTGACCGATATTGAATTTCGTTTTGAATTCGACTGCCATAGTAAAGCGGACAGCATAGTCTTTATAAAATTTAACTTTTTTATTTTCTTCAAAGGCTGAAGTTTTAAGGCTGGCCTGAAAGATCATTTTATCCACCAGGCTTAGATCCTGAAAATCTTGGCTATCAAATTCAGAAATGGTTGTCTTTCGCTTGATTTTAGCATGTATCACTTCACCATTATCATCGACCATGGCGCCTTCGATTACCGGTCTGTCCGTTTCTCTGAAAATTGTATCGATCATCCTGTAGCCTTCATCCAGAAAATATATCTGCAGATCGATGTCTACCGGTAAACCATTGTATACATGAAATTTGGTAAGCAGATGTTTCAGTTTGCTGGTGTCGTTTAGCATAGATCCCAGGTCAAGATCAAAAGTATCTTTCAGTGCAATGCCATTTGCTTTTAGCCATAGGGGCAGGATCAATTCGCTGTTAACTACGAACTTACTATTTTCTGTAACAAAATTGTAGTTGGATTCTTCTTTTCCATGGGGATTTGAAACGCCTGTTGCTTCCAAGCTGATATAATCAGGCAAACCGGTTAATGCTTCACTCAGATTGCAACTGTTATTTTTTATGCGAATGGAATCCTTTACAAATTCTCCAACTTGCTCGGGAAACTCAGGATAACGAATGTCAAAAATATTCGCAGAATCTTTAAATTTTATGGGCTGGCTTTGTTGATCCTGATAATGGGCTCGTACATTATTTAATTGCACCTCAATGGGAACGCCATATGAGTTGTTAATCAGAAACCTGAACTGCGGATCGGCAAATTCCAGGGTACCATCTGATTCCAAATCAAATATATTGAGCGAAATCTTTCCGTTCTGTTGCAATAATGTTTCCTGGCCCAGGTAACCAAATACCGATTGCATATCGATGCTTTCAATCTTGTTTTCTATATGAACTTCTTCCCCGGCATTCAGATTGTTGCCATTTCCGTAAATCGTCACATCATAGTGCATCTTAAGAAATTTATGATCAGAAGTATCTGAAGGCATAGGAATTATTGTGTAACCATATTTTTGATGGGTTTCTTCAATTTGACCGCCGGGTGGGATGAAAAGGGTATCCTTGAAAGGTTTACCGTTTTTAACGATACTGATATAGGTTATGATGACTGTGATATCATGTTGAACACTGGAATTAACCGATTGACTCATTGTGAATTGATCGGTTAGGATGGAGTCCGGACTGGCTGAATGCTCAAAATCAATTTTGTGCATGGTATCGATGGCTACCGTTTGGGTAAGACTGTAATTTGGTATGGTAGCGGGAACGCTATACAGCACATCCATATAATTTTGGTTTGGAATGGTAATTTCATTTTGTGCAGATTCTGAAAAAACAGAATCTTCGTAAATGAAAAAAAGCAACCCCTGTTCATCTGTATCAACTACGCTGGTACTATCGAATGATTCTACAAGGTTTTCAAAATTGAGTTTTCCATTTATCAGGGGAGAAGCCCACTCCTGCTCCAAAACCATATCATCATCCAGTTTACTCAGGTTAAACTGATCAGTTTGACAACCAATGAGAATGAAAAGAAGCAAAAGCGCAACAGTAAAATTACAAATTTTTTTAGCCATGGTGAATGCTTTCATCGCTTATTAAAAATGATTATTTAATGGAATAATTGTATAAAAATTTATATTTAGAGCCTACGAGAATATTGAATTTTTGTTTGGACGGGTCCAAAAAACCGATGGTAAAAGGTGTATTGCCTTCCAATGGAAAACCTTTATAGATGCTTCCGTCACCGTTGAGCAGGAAGATGAGATTGTCATTAGCGGAGGCTACGCCTAACTTTCTGTCATTTTGAGAGAATTGAAAGTAAATGGGCGGAGTGGTTATGTCAGCCTTAAAGGTATGGTCAAAAATTTTTTGATCTGTTGAAGCATAAACTTCCATTTTGTTGTCATCCAGAAAGATAAAATCTTTAAAACCATTGGCATTCACATCACGATAGTCAAAATGGTGATCCGGAGAGAAGGTGTGAATTTCAGAAGTTTCAACTTTACCGTTAAAATAAACATAATGAACGGTGCCGTTAATATCTGTCGTTACCAACCTGGGCTGTGTTCTTGAATTTTTTTCTTCCAGGGTGAACAGGTTGTTTTTAGACCGGGCGAACTGTTCTTCCGGGGTAACCCGTGCATTTCCGCGCCGGTTAAGCATATATATCTGGTATCTATCAGAAAAAACAATATAATCTTTGGTATTGATACGGAAATGTTGAACCCTGCCGTTAACTTCAGAGTCAGTTTTCCCGAATTGCCAGCCAGGAAGGATGTCTCCCTCCTTATTAAAGTCATAGACTTTATTGTTTTCACAGGGTATAAATATCCTGTAATTTTTTTTGTTATCATAATCGAAAACATTCAGTGGTGCTGTAGCTGATGCGGGGAGGCTTATGGGATATCGCTCTACATAGTTGCCATTTCTTGCAATAAGGTGTATTTTATTTTGGGTGTTGAACAGCATTTGTAACTTTCCATTTTTGTAGTAGTCGATCTGATAAATGTCTCCCATAATTTCCTCATCCAGCTTTTTTTCCCAAAGAATCCGTCCGACTTTGTTGATCAAATAAACCTTATTATGCAAATCTTGGATGAAAATCTCGTTTTCTCCGGTATAATGATTGGTAACCATTGCAGGCTTAGTATTGAGCGCTGTGTCGAGATAGGTCTCCCATTCCGTTTGGGGTTGGATATTGATTTCCGGGATATATTTGATAAACAAGTTGTTATAAGGCATGCCATTGCTATTAAGCATTTGATAGGCCAGTGCCTGGAATTTTGTAAAATGATCGCGGTTTCGGGAAAAACTTTGTTGTAAATCTTCTTTTAAAAAACTCGATATGACAGAAGGAGAGCGATACATGTTGGCATAAAAATGGAAGTTCACGCGGTCGGAGAGATAATCGGAAAAGTTTTGGTATTTGGGATTATTTTTTAACGTTTTATTGAGGATATTGGAATAGGCAAATTCCCTGAGCAATTCCTGATCACCTGTAAATATGGCATAACGGCCAATGAGAATAGCATAGCGATTGCTGATATCCTGAAAGATATTTCCGAATAAATTGCCAAAAATGTTGTCTATGGGCAGATAATAAACGGGGTAACGGGTTTCTTTGTCAATAGTGATATTACGTGGTACAGGAGTTTGCTCTTTGTTATCGACCATCTTTTTCGAGAGCTGGGATAGTTTGGATTTTGCATATTTTCTGCCTTTTGTTTTCATAATGATGAAAGCCCTGTTTTTTGGATTGCCTGATTTCAGAGGCATGTAAGCTATACCAATTTCCTGATGAAGCAAATCATAAAACATTTCCTCGGGATTATAATGATATTGGCTTGTGATTTGTTCAAGCCATTGATGATAATCCATCAGTACATCCTTTTCCTGGTAAAGTTCATGCAGTCTCTTCCGGTAATCCGTTTTATCGCTTATCCCAAGTGAAATAAAGCCCGCGGTGTTGTAAGGCAGGATGTTTTCTAATTCACATTCCACAGGATTTTGATTTTCCAAAAGGTCGATAATTTCTTTCTGATTTTGATGAGAAACACTGAATCCATTGAGCAGCAATGCGTCACTTTTTATATTGACGTCCAGTGCCGACCACTGAGCAAAGATAGAAAGGCTTCGTATGTAATTTTGATAGGGCTTGTCCAGTGCAATAGCAATAAATTCTGCAAAATGGTTAAAATTTATGAAAAGATTAGCAGATACATGTCTCCCTGCCGTTTCGGCAACTTTTTTGAAGTATGGGTTGTTGGTAATGCTTTTTTTGACAGAAGTTTGACGGATGGCTTGTTCTATCAGTAGCTGGGATGTACCCGAGATTAGGATTCCCTTTGTAGTGGCATAGGAAAATAAAGGCTGATCATTCCTGTAGATAGAGTATATTTTGACTTGATTGTATTTTTTTGTTTTGAGCTGATGGTTCTTTTGGTTGCCCCATATCTCAAAGTAATGCCGGATGTGTCTCTGTTCATTTTGGTGCTCCAGTTTAATCAAAAAAGTAAAACCGCTTCTGTCCCTGCCGATTCTTTCAGCCATGAGAACAATTTTTCGGTTGCGAAGTAAATTTCTGAAGGGCTTTTCCGATTGATACAACGAATCAACAACCTTAACTGCTTGGTGAAAGTTCTTTAGTGATGGAATACCGGCTAGTTCATCCCAGATGGCATTATTCCGGAATGTATGATCCATCAATTTTCCAGGTTCCCGGATGCTTATAAAAAAAGCTGCTTTATTCGATATGAGGTTGTTAATATGATATTCCGGGACTTGGCGGCTTTTTAAATATATATATACCCCTGTTCCTCCAAGAATAAGAATTATTAAAAGGGATATGGCTTTTTGTTTCATCTGACGCATGAATAATACAGACTAAAAATTGGGCTAAAATTAGAAATTTGTGGTGGAAACATTGGTATTTCTATGCTGCTTTCTTTTAACTATTTTTGTTGATGGGCATTGAAATTTCTTATATTTATGGCATGAATTAATACAGGATCGAAAAACACAGGCAAAATGATCATAACTTTTCTGTTGGCCATTTTTTTAGGGTCTATTGGATGTTCCTTTGAGTCAGCCGCCCAGTGCGATACCATCAGAAACCGCATTGACCGGGATAAAGTACTTTATGAGCGGATTATGGAGATGGAGACGGAAAAGGCCAGGCCCAAAGCCAGCAATCTGTTGCACCAATATTACTTAATCGCAGATCGACTGCCGGAATGGTTCTTCAAGCCATCATTGTATGTTTCCGCGCCGGTCTTTTTTATAGGTATCTCCGAACCAGGAATGGATTCTGTTAAAGCAACCGGCCTTGCTGTATTAAGAGCAAAATCACTGGCTGTGCTTTCAACCGGTGCACGGATTGATAATGTTTCCGATAATTTTCAGGTTACCAGGGAATCTCAACAGATTTATGAAGGACAATCTCAATATTTGGATTTTAGTAGATTGTACAAGAAGGCGCTGGTGAAAGAAGATGATTTCAAGACAATTAAAAAGTATTACACAAAGTATGGTGAAGCCATTGCGTTGGTATCTTATACCCCGGATGAGGAGGGAAAGGATACGCTTACTGCTAACGTGGAGATCATGCAATTATCCAGGGAAGATCATTATCAAATTGAAAATACCGTCCTTTGTAGGCTGGATATAGCCTTTTCCCCTTTTGACAGCTTGTTTCAGCAATATGAAGAGAGCCGTTTTCTGTTTAAAGGCAAAGGGGATCACTTTAACATGACTTCTTTATACAATAAGGATTCACTTCAATTTCCCGCCCATCCTTATCGATATGTTCAAGCTGAGGAAGCAAAAATTGATACCACCCTAAAGCTGCTGCATAATCCGTTAGAGCTCGGACTTTGGAATTCTTATGTTAATCTGGTGTTTTCAAGCATTAATTATTTTAGCCGAAAGCTTGAAAGCAAGGTAAAAACAAGCTTTGACCATTACGATCTGAAAAATCAAGGCATTATTCGCACCGTTTCCAGGAACAGGCTCTCATTCAGCCTGGATACTGTCTTCCTGCACGACAATGAGCTTTATGTAAAGCTTCAGTTTGATCCAGAGTAGCAGCGCTTTTATAGGAATTATGATTACCCTTTCGTTGCAGGGTCTGTTAACACTCGAAGCCAGTGTTCCTTTGATTCTGGGCGCAAATATAGGCACCTCAGCCACTGCCTTGCTGGCAAGTATTAAAACGTCGAGTGAAGCACAAAAAGTTGCTATTGCCCATGCCCTGTTCAAAATTTTTGGTGCTTTTCTCTTTGTATGGTGGATTCCGGGTTTTATAGAAATGATTCGAGAGTTTACCTTTTTAAATTCCCAGGAAGCATCAATGCCCCTTCGCAATACCCCAAGGCAGATAGCCAATACCCATACCATTTTTAATGTTGCATTGGCTTTGATACTCTCTCCATTTATGGATTATTTTGCTCTTCTGATCAATCGCTTAATCAAAGAAAAACCGGCTTATAGCACTGTTTATTTGGATAAAAACGTACTAAAAAGCAGTACACCCCTTGCCCTGAACCTTGCCACAGAGGAAGTCATGCGCATGGGCAACATTGTGGAAGATATGTTGCGTGATGTTATTGCGCCTTTTTTTGATAAAAAGGAAAATCAATTGCAATATATTGCCCAAAAAGAAAGGGAGGTGAATTTTTTGCGCGATAAAATCAAAGATTACCTGCTTGGTATTTCAAGACAAGATTCTTATAAAGAAAGAGTTAATGAAACCTTTCAACTTGTCTATACGGTGAAGGAATTTGAACAGATTGCCGATCTCGTCTCGTTTAATATTGCTCAGAAAGCACATTCATGGTGTAACGCTGAACTTGAGTTTTCCGAAGTGGGAAAAAATGAAATAGCGGATTACCATAAGAGGGCTTTGAAGCAAATTCACAGAGCAATAGAGGTACTGAGAGAAGTCAATCTTGAAAAAGCCAAACACATGAAAAAAAGTATAAAAAATATAGAGATATGGCCCTTGAACTGGAAAAACAACATCATGAAAGATTAAAAGAGGAGGTTGATAAATCCATATTGAGCAGCAAAACCCATGTTGGGAATGTTGAAAGTGATCAATGACCGTGCTACGAATATTGCCAGGATTTTGCTTAAGTGGTCTGAAAAATAATAAAGCCTGCAACCTTTTCGGGGCTCTAAAATTTAATTATATTTACGCTTCTGAAATGATTATATTATTCGGGTAACGTTTAATTTTTGTTCTGTGCTTCAAAATAATACAAATACAAAACCTGGCTTTTTTAGATTATCCACTATGGAACAGGCATGTTACTCATGCTATTGTAGTGAAGTTTTCTGCATGCGGGTTTCATATGTTTATAACGTATTCATTATTACCCATAGTGAATTATTTTAGCCTGCATGAATAATACAGGATAGCTTTGGGGAATAATATCAGGTTAACAAATCGTTAAAATTTTTTCCCGTGCACAACATCAGAATTTTAGAAGTCAACAATCAAAAGCTGAAAAAGGAATTTTTGCAGTTGCCTGTAAGGCTTTATGGTAAAGAGGATCAATGGATACGTCCCCTGGACCGGGATATAGAAAATGTTTTTGATCCAAAAAAAAATAAGTTTTTTAGACATGGTGAAGCCATAAGATGGATTTTGGTGGATGAGCATAACCAAACCATTGGAAGAACTGCCGCTTTTTATGATAAAAAAACAGCTTACAGTAATGAGCAGCCTACTGGTGGAATGGGTTTTTTTGAATGTATTGAAAATCAGGATGCTGCTTTTATGCTTTTCGACCGGTGCAAATCATGGCTGGAATTAAAAGGCATGGAAGCCATGGATGGACCGGTTAATTTTGGTGACCGCGATCGCTGGTGGGGTTTGCTGGTAAATGGTTTTGAACATGAACCCAATTATTGCATGCCTTATAATTTTTCGTACTATAAAAGTTTTTTTGAAGCCTATGGCTTTAGAAACTTTTTCAATCAATATACCTATTACAGAGCGATCAAGAAAGAAGGGCTGGATCCCATCATTGAGGAAAAGGCAATGCGAATCAGGAATAATCCTGCATATCATTTCAGGCACCTGAATCGCGAAGACATGGAAAAATACACCGATGATTTCCGCAATATATACAACCGGGCTTGGTCACGCTATTCAGGTGTAAAACGCATGACAAAGATACACGCCGCGGCTTTGATGAAGAGCCTCAAGCCTATCCTGGATGAACGTCTTATGTGGTTTGCCTATTATGGTGATGATCCCATTGCTTTTTTTCTGATGGTTCCCGATACCAACCAGATTATTAAACATCTGAATGGCAGATTGAATGTTTTCACCAAATTGCTTTTTTTGTATTTTAAAAAATTTAATCCACCGGATAAGGCGCTGGGTTTAATTTTTGGTGTCGTCCCCGAGCACCAGGGCAAGGGTTTGGAAGGGGGATTGGTTATGGCATTTGGTGATATTGCACTGCAAGGATATTTTCCTTATAAACATTTGGAGTTAAATTGGATAGGAGATTTTAATCCTACCATGATGAAGGTTGCAGAACAGGTTGGCGCCAGGGTTTTCAAGACCCATATAACATACAGATATTTGTTCGACAGAACGAAACCCTTTGAGCGTGAAAAGAAAGTCAGTTGACGGATTACCCTTTTGTATTTTAAAGCTACAGTTATGCCACAGGTTTTGGCTATAGATGACGAACAGAGTATTTTGGAAAGCCTCCGGGAGATCCTGGAATATGAAAATTATCAGGTAGACACGGCCTTAGAAGGTGAAGCAGGCATTGAATATTTTAGGAACAATCATTATGATGCGGTTTTTCTTGATATTAAAATGCCAAAGATGGACGGGCTTGAAGTATTGGACAGGCTTATGCAATTGTCATCAGATATTCCGGTGATCATGATATCCGGACACGGAACTATAGATACTGCTGTGGATTCTATCAAGAAAGGGGCCTTTGATTTTATTGAGAAACCCCTGGATCTGAACAGGCTTTTGGTAACCCTTAAGAATGCTCTTGAGAAGAAAGATTTGGTTAAAGAAACGAAACAACTGAAGCGGAAGGTCTCCAAAACTTATGATATTGTGGGTGAATCGGAAGCTATAAAACAGGTCAAAGAGATGATTGATAAAGTAGCACCTACGAATGCCGGTGTGTTGATTACGGGTGAAAACGGGACGGGAAAAGAGTTGGTGGCCAGGTGGTTACATGAAAAAAGCGGCCGGGCTCAACAACCTTTTGTAGAGGTTAATTGTGCCGCCATACCTTCCGAATTGATAGAAAGTGAACTTTTTGGCCATGAGAAAGGAGCTTTCACCTCTGCCCACAGACAGCGTAAAGGAAAGTTTGAACAGGCCAACGGTGGAACCATTTTCCTTGATGAAATCGGCGATATGAGTTTTTCTGCTCAGTCGAAGGTGCTGAAAACACTGGAAGAGAAAAAAATCTCAAGGGTGGGCAGTGATAAAGTTATTGATGTAGATGTTAGAATTCTGGCAGCAACCAATAAAAATCTCAAGGAAATGATTCAGATGAATACATTCCGGGAAGATCTTTATCACCGACTGAGCGTTATTATTATACATGTTCCGGCTTTGGATGAACGTAAAGAAGATATTCCGCTTCTGGTTGACCATTTTAATCAACTTATTTCCGGAGAATATGGCATAGCCAAAAGATCTTTTTCCGGGGATGCTATACATGAATTAAAACAGATCAGGTGGACGGGTAATATACGTGAATTCAGGAATGTCCTGGAAAGGCTTATCATTTTATGCCATGAACAAATTACCGGGGCGGATGTAAAGAAATATGCACAACCTATATCGGTATAACATATGAAACGTCCATGACAAAATAATCATTAATATCACAAAAGGAAATGATTATTT
>CAYYLT010000058.1:0-14513 GCA_964472385.1 uncultured Bacteroidales bacterium | reverse complement strand
CAGCCAGCACCAGGTCGTCGATCAATCGAAGGTACCATTCACTTTTGAATTTCCATTTGTGGTATTCAATCCAGTTGTATTTAACTTTTTGATTGGCTGTTTTGTATTTAATATCGGAAAAAAGCGAGTAAGGGGGTGTAATTTTCAGGGTAAGCATGAATTTTGACCCATTTCTTGGATAGATTGGCTGATCAACGGAATTTCTTCCAAAAGTGGTGTTGAAACTGAAATTATTGGCTATACCGTCTTCAATAATGAAGCTCCCTCTATACCAGTCTTTGAGGTTATAGCGTTCAAAGCTGATTGAGTTGCTCAGGATAAAATAATCATCGGGCCACTTCAGCCTTTGTCTAAGCCCTATTGATGCACCTGATATTTTAAAATGGGAGGTATCCTGCTGATAAAAATAGCTAGCGGTATTTTGCACGGAATGGTAGGCAGATACAGAAAACTGATTGGGTTTTTTGCCACCCAGCCATGGTTCAACAAAAGAGATGCTGTAGTTTTTATAAAACCTTCCGTTGGTTCTTGCTCGCAGGGACAGGGTTTGACCGTCGCCTGAAGGTACAGGTCTCCAAGCCTTTTTTTCAAAAATACGACTGGCAGCAAAATTGTTAAAGGTAATACCAATGGTTCCCACAAACATATTGGCTCCCCATCCGCCGGATATTTCAAGCTGGTCATTGGCTTTTTCCACCACGCTATAGTTCAGATCAACTTCACCGCGGGACTGATTGACGTTGACAGGTTCAATACCCATTTGTTCAGGGTCAAAATGTCCTAACTGCGCCAATTCTCTTTGAGATCGCTGAATAGCCGATCTATTGAACAAATCACCAGGTTTTGTCCTCAGCTCTCTGCGGATAACATGCTCATTGGTTTTTGTATTTCCATCGATAATGATGCGGTTAAGGCGTGCCTGTTTTCCCTCATGCAATCTGATTCCTACATCTATGGAATCTTTTTCGATTTGGGAAATAACCGGATTGGCCTGGAAGAATAAATACCCATTGTCCAGGTAAAGGTTGCCTACGGCATCCTGATCGACATTGATTCGGTCATTTAACAGGGACATATCAAAAGGATCACCCTTTTCTATCATCAGCCTTTCAGTGAGAAATTCCGAGGAGTATTTGGTATTGCCGGTCCAGGAGATATCCCCGAAGAAATATTGTTTGCCCTCATGGATGTCCATATGGATCTTAAGGCGTTTGTCACTGACAGCAAAGACCGTATCATTTATAATCCGGGCATCCCGATAACCATTTTTTTGGTATTTGGCAATAATCTTCTCTTTGTCCTCTTCATACTTCTCCGGAAGAAATTTGGAACCCTGAAAAATATTCCAGTTCTTTTTATGGGTATGTTCCATGGCACTTCTTAGCTGTCGGTCATTGAAAACTGAATTCCCGGAGAATGTAATGTCTTTGATCTTGACCTTATCATTTCTGTCTACCTGAATTTTTAAAACAACCCTGTTGGTAGCGGTTGTATCATCCACTTTTGTAATATCAATGGTAGTATGCAGGTATTTTTTGTCGTAAAGATATTCCTTGATGGTTTCACGTATGTTGTTGATAACATTTGCATTAACCTGACCACCACGTTTTAGCTTAAGTTTTTCCTTGACATCTTTTTCTTCACTTTTTCGAAGTCCTGTAATATCGAAACCGGAAAGCCTGGGTTGTTCCTCAAGGTAAATTGTCAGGGAAATGGAATCCCCTTGAATATCTTGTGCAAAGATCTTAACATCAGAGAACAAACCCTGAGACCATAAATTATTAATGGCGTTGGTTATTTTTTCACCGGGAACAGTTAATCTTTCACCTGTTCTAAGGCCTGAGAGGCTGGTGAGTATCTGTTCGTCTAAGAATTTAACCCCTTGTATATCGATTGATTTGATATAGTAAGGCCGTGGGTTGGAATAGTCAATGATCTCATATTCTGGTATTTGTTCCTGGGCAATGGTAAGGCTATGCAGAAACAATAAAAACAAGCCCAATAACGGAACAATTTTTCTAACCATAGTAGGGGGCATTATTTTTTGTTTTATGCGGTTCGTCGTAATCAATGATTTGATCTCCTGTTTTCCCAAATCGTCTTTCCCTGTTTTGGTAGTTAAATAGTGCCTCATAAAGGTTTTCTTTTCTAAAATCGGGCCAAAGTGTTTTGGTAAAATAAAGTTCCGTATATGCCATTTGCCAGAGCATAAAATTGCTTAGCCGGCATTCCCCGCTCGTTCTGATCAGCAAATCAGGATCGGGGAAATCTCTTGTAGTCAGATATTGTTTAACGAGGACTGGATTAATTTCATTGTTGAGTTTGCCTTTTTTAATATCCTGGCTTAATTTTTTCATGACTTCCGTAAGCTCCCATCGTCCACTGTAATTTAGTGCTAATATAAGCTTCAGACCTGTATTTCCGGATGTTTTTTGTTTTGCTTCGGATAGTTTATTCTGTACTTTTTGAGGAAGCGCTTGAATATTGCCTATGGTCGACAAGTGGATATTATTGTCCATTAATGTTTTAAGTTCATTATCGATGGTTGAGATCAACAGCGACATCAACGTTTCAATTTCGTGTTTTGGCCGGCTCCAATTCTCCTGGGAAAAAGCATAAAGGGTAATATAGGCAATACCCAATTCAGCTGCGGCTTCCACTGTTTCTCTCACCGATTTAACACCGTTCTTATGTCCAAATATTCGCTGATTACCTCTTTTCTTGGCCCACCTGCCATTCCCGTCCATAATGACGGCTACATGCCGGGGTAATCTCTCCTTATTTATCTGTTCCTTTGTAATCATAAATCAATCGTTATTGCTCATATGTAGGACATTCAATTATTTTTTCGAAAGGCTTGAAGATCAAAAAGAAAAATGCATGATGGTACCAGTCATTGTTGTGAATTCGTGGCCTGTTTTCCGGATCCCAAACATTCACCAATTTGTTATCCATATCATCAAAACTTTCCATATCATCATAAAAAACTTTATGAGCCTTCCATTGGATACCAATTGTAAAGCGGTCAAAGATATTATATTTAATTCCCAATCCAAAAGGAATGGTTACGGGAAATTTATTCGCTGACTGATCCATGGCAAAGTTGGTGCCAAGTCCTGCATAAATAAATGGGGCAAAGTTGCGCTTTCTGATATTGTAACTTTCATAGGGTAGAAAGTTGAATTCAGCAGTCAGAGACAGATCCCACTGTTTTTTACTGAAACTTTTATAGGGTTGCGGTAAAACGTATTTATCGGCATATTTCGTACCTGCACTAAGGGTATTGTATGATCCCATCAGTTGGAAGGAATAGCGCAGGTTATGATCTGATATGATACCAAGTCCAAAGGAAGGGGCAGGTGAAAAGAAAGGATTCATTTTATTCATATCTCCCATATAGTGGGAGGTGCCGCCATACAAGCCTATCGCCAGGTTATCCTGGGCCAGGGTATTTGTTAAAAAAAAGTAAAAAATTAAAAAAGGAATAAAATTTCTCATTACCAAGTACTTGCTTAACGTCTCAACCTTCTGCGGTAATAGGTTTCCATTTTAAACACAACGCTCAAAACACTAAAATAGTATATATCATAAGCATTTGACCATTTGGTAGTGAGGCCATCCAGGTAGTCGGTAGCAGCCCACCTTCCCCCAATTTCAAGTCCGATATGGGTCATTGGGGCCACCGGGTATTTAATTCCTACTCCGGCGGGTATGACAAGTGTCAGATTTTTATTCTCGTTGAATCGCTGACTATTTGCAAGGTCATCCAGGGCATTTACATCAAAATAGGAAGCACCCAGTCCTGCGAAAACATAGGTGTTCAAATTGGCGTTGTTGCTTCTTAATCCGTCCCAAAGTCCTCGAAGGGTAAAATTTACGGGGCTATTTTCAGGAATGAGGGAATATTCGAAAAGTCCACTAAATTCAAACAAAGAAGAACTAAAAGCGTACTGGCGCTGTTCATTTTTAGACTTAAGATCTGTTCCTTCAAGATAAGCAAAAGCAACATTGCCCCTGAGGTTCATGTTTTCTGTCAATCTGTATCTTCCGCCAATACTTATATTGGGGCGGGTTGAAAACAAGTCCAGGTCTTTCAGTCCCATCCAATTGTTTTCATCTGCCGCACCACCTATGTCTCCGAAATAATTTGAAGCTCCAAATCCTACAATAACTTCTGCTCTTCTTAGCTTCCACCTTTGGGAAAAGGATAATAACGGGAGGGTCATGAAGAGGATCAGTAGCGTATATTTCAGTGTTTCTTTCATTGATAAGATGAATTTTATGCAGTTTGACTGCCTTTGATTTGTTGCTCATTAGAAACCATAAAATTAGAAAGATTATTTGAATTACACAAAATAATTTCTTTTATCAATACCCCACATGAGTTTATTTCTCAGGGTAGTATAAAAATTTGTATTGTTGAGCTGCAATACGTTCATTGAAAAACCAGCTTTTTGTATGCTAATGTTCATCTTCTTATCGACAACTTGGGAATGATGGTCCATAGAAATCAAATACTTTGATCCAACTCCCGCTGGCTTCAGCAGAATTTCGCTGTTGTCAGAAACGATGATGGGTCTGACGGTTAAATTATGGGGTGAGATCGGGGATACAATAAAGTTTTGGGTATCCGGTAATACGATCGGACCGCCTACACTCAGGGAATAGGCCGTTGATCCTGTAGGGGTGGCAATAATCAACCCATCGGCCCAGTAAGAATTTAAAAAGCTTCCGTTAAGATATACATGAACCGCAATCATCTGGGAATCTTTTTTCTGTATGGTCATATCGTTGAGGGCAAAGTTAAAGTCCGGGAAAAGGGTCTCTTCTGCATGCATTTGCAATAAAGTGCGTTTTTCGGTAGTATATCTTTTATGGAATAATGCTTCAACAGCATCTGAAATGTCTTCTTTGGCTATGTTGGCAAGAAATCCCAGTTTCCCGGAGTTTATTCCAATAACCGGAATATTGGAATCTCTCACCAAAGATACTGTATCCAGGAAAGTGCCATCACCACCTATGCTGATGACCAGATCTATGTTTTTATCCAAATCGTGGTACCCTGAAAAATATTCGTCAACCGGTGGCTGCAATTGATATTGGTTAGCCATAAAATTGAAAAATTTCTGATATACCGTTATTTGAAAACCATATTGATTCAAATTGCGGAAAAATTCTTGAATGTAAGGTAAAAAGCTTTTATCAAATGTTCTGCCATAAACAGCAATTTTCATGGACTATGGGTTTGATAGATTTATGTGTTCAGATATCTCATCAGATGGTCAAGTCTTGAATTGTACAGTTCGTCCTGTTTATCCGATTCCATAAATGATGCTTTTACATCATAATTAAAACGGTTGAATGTTTGAATGATGGAGGTGAGATCGGATATATTAAGCTTTAGGGTTACTTCCATTCTGACAGAATTGGGAGGATGGTTAAGGTACATGCTTAAAATCCTGGCATCGTTTGATTCGACGATTTGGGCGATTTCACTGAGGGCATAGTCGTTGACATGCAAATCGAGCACAATGATGCCCCCATTTTTTTCAATAGCAGACAAGTTTGCAAAGTAATGCATCAGATCTACCATTTTGATCATGCCCATATATTCTTCCTCTTCGTTGATCACAGGAATTACAGTTAATCTTAATCGCGAAGCGACTTCCAGAATCTCGTAGGGGTGCTGATTGTAATAAACATAAGGCTTAAATAAAGATAACCGGTGATTACCAATGGGTTCTTCAGGATTGTTGAGCTCATATATATCGTCTTCGGAAAGGAGACCCAGGAATTTCTTGTTATTTACAATGGGCAGATGCGAAACTTTGTAGAATACCATCCAATTTAATGCTTCCAGTCCTGTGTCGGAAGTCATTACAGGCGCTATATCGGATGTTATGATTTCTTTGGCCAGCATATTCAGTACCTGATAAAAAACATTAATTTTGTAGGGCAAAAAAAGAAACGTATGATCTGATTGTTCTATTTTTATCTCTACAAAAATCATGACAAGATTAAGTGTAAATATAAACAAAATTGCTACAATAAGAAATTCGAGGGGGGGAAATATACCGGATGTACTGGAGGCTGCCAGGAATTGCGAACGGTTTGGTGCACAAGGGATAACAGTGCATCCCAGACCGGATGAGCGGCATATACGGTATCAGGACGCAAGAAATATTAAGTCATTGATAAATAATGAGTTTAATATAGAAGGATTTCCTTCTCAGGATTTCCTTCAACTGGTTATGGAAGTGAAGCCGCATCAAGTAACCCTTGTTCCTGATGAACCTACAACCCTGACATCCAGTCAGGGATGGGATGCCCATAAGAACAAGGGTTTTCTCAAGCGCGTGGTCAATGAATTGCATAAGGTAGGTATCAGAACGTCTGTTTTTATGGAGACACAACCCGAGCTGATACGCCATGCTTCCGATACCGGCACTGACAGGATAGAGTTATATACCGGACCTTATGCAAGCCTGTATCCCCGCAATAAAGAGGCAGCCATAGAACCATTTGTCAAGGCATCAGAACTTGCTAAAGAGCTGAACTTAGGCTTAAATGCCGGACACGATCTGAACCTTGATAACCTTCGTTATTTTTACCTTAATATAACTGATTTGTTGGAAGTTTCTATCGGTCATGCCTTAATTTCGGATGCGTTATATTATGGGTTGGAAAACACGATCCAATTGTATTTGAGACAATTGAAATAACACGATGCAATTATTTTTTAGAAGGATGGGAGCGGGGGAACCCGTGATTATTTTACATGGGTTGTACGGATCTTCAGATAACTGGTTAAGCTTTGGGAAAAAGTTATCTGAGTTTTACCAGGTTTACCTTTTGGATCAGAGGAATCACGGAAGATCACCTCATACCGCGAAGCACAATTATTACCAGATGCAGGCTGATCTCCTTGAATTCATGGATGAGCAGGGCATTGAAAAGGCAAATCTTCTGGGGCATTCGATGGGTGGTAAAACAGCGCTTTTCTTTGCAGTAACGCATCCTGAGCGTGTTCATAAGCTTATTGTAGTGGATATTGCTCCCAAACCTTACCCCATGCTGACAGAATCCAGTGCACCAACCCTACACCATCTGAATATTATAAATGCTTTGTACAATCTTGATACGGATAGCATCCGCTCGTTAAAAGAGGCAGACAGCATACTTGCTGAACGCATTCCTGACCAAAAGACCAGACAATTTTTGCTTAAAAACCTGAAAAGAGATAAGCATGGTTCCTTCATGTGGCTGCTTAATCTACATACCCTAAGGAACGAATTACCAGCTATCCTGGACGGGCTGGAACCCGGTCAGTATCATCATGATCAAAAGGTTCATGATTTGCCTGTACTTTTTTTGAAAGGAGAGCTTTCCGGTTACATTCAAGGCTCAGATTACGAAGATATTATGAGGATCTTTCCCCAGGCCATGATTAAGACTATTGAAGGAGCAGGCCATTGGTTGCATGCAGAGAAAAGGGAAACATTCCTGCAGGTTGTCCTGCGTTTTCTTTCCCATTCTGTAGTGAATGAACATTGGTAGGCACAGGCTTGGATAGATCTTTGGATATTAAGCAATGAGCTAATCTGTGACATATTCTATATTGTCCTGATGAATTAAATGCTGGCCCCTGTAAGATTGGTAAAGCTGGGCTACAGTGATAACATCTTTTTCACAATAATGCACAATACGGGTTATATCCTGATCTTCCCAGTATACTTTCCCTACCATACTGCCATCAATATCGTCTTTGGGGGTGGATATACCGAATTTGTATGCCAACAAATCAAGGCTTGTATAATGCTTATGATCTCCGAATTTCCATAACTCCATGGTATCCAAAAATGGTACTTCCCATGGTTTCTTCCCCGATACGTTCAATAGCTCCGGAACAGGCAATCCGTTGATCAACAACCTTCTGATGATGTATGGGAAATCAAATTCCTTTCCGTTATGAGCACATAGGTATACTCCGTGTTTTTCGGAGAACTTTTCCAGCATACCGGAAAAATTTCGAAGCAACATCATTTCATCATCTCCATAAAATGATTTGACCCTGAATCCTAAGCTATTAGATTTGTTGGTCATCAACCCAGCTGATATGCAGATAACCTTCCCAAACTCCGCGTATATTCCTGCTTTTGTATATACGTCTCCCGGAGACTCCGTTTCATTTCTGAAGTGTGCTGATTTTTTGTCCCAAAAAATTGCTTCTTTATCAGAAAGCGCATCATAAGAAGAAACCCGGGGTACTGTTTCGATGTCAAGAAAGAGTATTTTTAAAGGATCGTATTGTTCAAGCATGATGTTGTCAGTTTATAGTAATTTTTCAGAAACTGAACAGACCGCCTTTAGCTTTCCTTTTGAGTTTTTTAAAATCTTTTTTGAGGAATCCGTCAGGTTTTTTACCCTTTTTGACAAAGTGGTAATCAAAATAATAAAATTTTGAGTTTTTTGCCCCCATAAGAATTTTATAGCAGCGGGCGCGGTGTCTGGACCCTTGTGGTCCAACTTTATGCAGAAATACAATATCTTCCCGTTGATCTTTGATGGCTTGTTCTACCTGATCCCTTGTGACCAGTTTAAATTTATAGGGATAATATTTCTTAATCTCTGTTCTGGTATCGACTTCATCGGCCAGTTCATCCTTGATGAGATAAAGGGTTTTATCTTTAATATCCTGCAGGTTTTTGTGATAATATTCAAAGATGTTATTATCGATCATTTCCGGATTTTCACGCATGGTCCGCACATGTTTATGCATAAAACGGATGATCACACCAAGCTTGTAGGCCCAGTAATGCTCATCAACTTCACGGTATGATAAGGGAATGGAACATATGGTTGGCATATCCTCTAATCTGTGCACTTTATCCCCTTTTATCAGGCTTAAAAAACGATACCTCGCTTTCGTCTTATCTCTTTCAAAAACAACAATATCCTCCATGAGAAACGAAAACTTTTCATTTTTCTTTAACGCTTCAAATTCATTGTATTGAATAAATTCGTAATCCGTGATATTCCAGTTCTTTTTGACTGCCTCCTTTAGTTTTATATTGTAATGTGAGATAGGGTTAGGATCCAGCACAATATAGGTTTTGGTATTAAAGAATTTTTCCAGTTCCTGTTTTGTAGGCACGTGTTCTTGTGAATAGGCTTTCAGAGAAAACACCATCATGATTAAAGCAAGCAATGTCTTATTCATGGTTAAGATTTTAATTGATTAATAAGTTCTTATAATAAGGTCCGATGCTTTATTGCATTTGACAAAAATAATACAACAATCAAATTTCACCCGAATTATTCACAAAAAATAAACATATTCGTATAAATCCGCGAATATTGTTAGCGTTTGTCAATGAAATCAAGTGTTGATTTTTTGCAAGTGCGCCATTTTTGCGCATCTGCTGTGTTGCTAAAGCCTCAAAGTATTATGTCGGCGGCTTTTGCCGCCATGCATGCACTCCAAGCTTGATACATGAATATTGCACGGAATAATGCAGATTAATAAGAAAATCTGTTAATTTTACATCACTTTATAACTGAAAATTGTTCTTACAAATTCTGTTAGGTTTTATCCTCCATTAACGTATAAATTCATTACATTTACGGTTAAATAAAACGAGATTTCTTTTGTATGAAGGTTTTTAAGAACATATCCGAATTCCTGTTATCAGATAACCATTTCGTCGAAACAAAACCCTTTACTCGCCCTCACTTTATTAATCTATTCATCATTTTATTTGTTTCGGTCCTGGGTATATATACTTATTCTCTTATCCGGGGTACCGACCCCAATAAATGGTTTATAGTAGTGAATCTGGTCATGATGCTTTTGTTGGTATTTGATCTGATTTTGGCCAACCGGCTTGTAGACAAGACGTTGGTATTTACAGGTAACTTTTTGTTGGGCATTGCTACGCTTTATTTTGTCGGCGCATTGTTGATGGGAAACATTCAGGGAATACAAATATTTTGGCTTTCGGCTTATCCCATAATTGCCTTGCTATCAACTAAAGGGAAGGCAAATTTGTATGCTTTGCTTTTTCTGGTCGTTATCGTTATGAGCTGGATCACTTTTCCCTTTCATGGATTGAATGATTCCGGCTTGTCAACTGCTGGTAAATTGCTATTCCTTTTGGCTTATGCAGGTAATTTTTTAGTTGTTTACCTGATTATAAGTAGGATTTATCGTGTTTTAGCAGAAAAGAAGGCACAAATATTTCGTTTACAGGATGAGATAAGGGACAAGGAAGACTTTATTTCCAAGGTATCCCACCAGATTCGCACTCCCCTGAACAACATTGTTGTTGTATCCAATATGCTTAATCCCTCCGAATTAAGTGGTCAGGCAAAAGATTATTTCGATACCATTCTGGCGTCTACCAATAACCTGGTAGATGTAGTCAACAGTTTTTCTGATATAACCAATGTGGATGTACAGGAAAGAAAAAGATATGAAATAAGGTTTGATGTGAACAACACATTACACAATACCAAAAATCTTTTTGTTGATAAGGAATATGATAGTGAAGAACATCCCATACACATTCATTCGCAGATTGATTTTCCTTTAATTGGTGATCCGGTAAAAATTAAGCAGATCTTTCTGAATTTGATAGAGCAAGTATTGAAGCATTCACGAACCAATCAGATTGAGATTGATATTTACAAGAAGGATGAGAATTCTGAAGGTTCCTATATAGATATTGTTTTTGCATTATCAACTTTTGGACTTCAGCATATGGACCGGGAGATCAATGAAAGGACGGAAACAGGCAGATCCAAAAAGATCATCGAAAAACTGGAATTGCATATCGCAAAGAGGATTGTAGAATCCCTGGGTGGAGTATTGAAAATTAGCACCTTGCCCGAAAAACACTCTTTTCAGTTCATCTTAAAATTTAAGAAAGCAGAACCTGAACAACCGCAAAAGAATACTGTTAGTGAACAAACGGGGGTGGCGGGGGCTAAAAAAGAGAAGATTGATCTAAAGGACGCCAGTGTTTTATTGGTGGAAGACAATCTGATCAACCAAAAGATTGTGGTTTTAAGCTTGAAGAAATCTGTCAAAAATGTGGATGTTGCCAATAATGGAAAGGAAGCTTTGGATAAATTTGGTTCGGTAAAATATGATATTATTCTGATGGATATCCAGATGCCTATCATGAATGGCATTGTAACGACGCAAAAAATAAGGAATATTGAAAAAAGTTCGAACACGCATACCCCGATTATTGCAATAACGGCAAATGCTTTGCTTGGAGATAAAGAGGATTGTTTGGCTGCCGGAACCGATGATTACATCAGCAAGCCTTTCCAAATTGAGACCTTGCTGGAAAAAATGAGGACTTTGCTTTAACCTGGGGACTATTCGATAGTTTTCCGGGGATCAAAACCCAGAATCAGAATATCATCAACCTGTTCTTCATCTCCCATCCACTGTTCGATACTGTTTTGGAGATATGCTTTTTGCTCCTCCATAGGCAGTTGGTGGATGTTTAATAACAAATGCCGAAACCTTCTGTATTTAAATTTTTTACCTTCCTGCCCCCCAAACTGGTCGGCGTACCCATCTGTGAATAGGTAAACCATATCCAGATTCATCAGTGGAATAGTCCTCTTGTTTATTTCAAAAGCATCCATTTGCTCTACTTTTGCACCAACTGAAAATCGGTTCCCTTTGATTTCATCTATTTTATTATCATGCAGGATGTAAATAGGGCGAAAAGCGCCGGAAAATTCCATTTCTTTTTTCTTTTTATCAATAACACAAAGGGCAATATCCATTCCGTCAAGAATGGACCTGCCTTTGGCGTCTTCCCTGGATAATGCTGCAGTAATCCCTTTATTCAGTTCAAGAAGTATTTTATCAGCCTCAGTTACATTTTGATCCTTGATGATGTTGTCGAGCAGTTCAACGCCGATAATTGACATAAATGCCCCTGGAACCCCGTGACCTGTACAATCTACTACTGCCAGAAAAAGCTTTTCTTCCTTTCGGTTTATCCAGTAAAAATCACCACTAACAATATCTTTGGGTTTATATAACAAGAAGGAATGCTTGAGCAGATTATGCAATGTAACATCTGATGGAAGCAGTGCTTCTTGTATTCTTTTAGCATATATTAGGCTATCGGTAATGTTTTTATTTTTGATTGTCAATTCTTCCTTTTGCTTGGCCACTTGGCGTGCAATGATCTCACGCTCTTTCAACTCCTGGTTGGTTTTGATCAGGCTTCTGGTCCTCCATTGGATGATTAAAAAGATGAATAATATTACCAAAATGCTAGTTATCAAAAAAGTATAACTGTCTTCCCAATTGGTAATATACCTATTCAGATGTTCGACTATATCTGGAAATATTTCCATGCTGGCAGATTTCAAAACCTTAAAAATAAACAATTCTGATCATCTTATCAGGATCAGTGCATGGAATTTATTATGCAAGTTATATCGAGAAACATTCGTCTTGCATTGCACAATATACAAGCAAAGAATAAAAAACACAGAAATCAATTCGGATAAGTCCGGATAAAAATGTTCGCTGGCTTCGTTACGCTTCTTTTTCATGCCATTCACTTACATCAAGTAAATCATGGCATGCAAAATTCGCAAGCCCTGCCAGCGAACATTCTATCCTGTATTATTCATGCGTCAATAGCTGACGACGCAGTCGCCTGCTTCGAGGTTTTCGCCACGTAGCAGATGCCAAAAAAATGGCACACTCGGAAAAAATGTATGAAAATAAAAGCTTCTGAGCATAATAAGTAAAGCACTAATATTTTTTTGTTTATAAATGGTTTTCCATTTTTCATGAATCATACAGGATAGAAAAGACTCAGTAACTCGTATCAGACTTTATGCACAGATACGAAGTAGGCGACCACATCGTATGCTTTCGGCGCCTTGCAGTTAACCAAAACCAGACGCAGAAATAATAGGGGTTATGGTATAAACTTAAAGTTTTTACCGTTAAATTGAGCAGATTCTCCCAGCATTTCCTCGATTCTGAGCAATTGGTTATATTTGGCTATGCGGTCAGATCTGGAAGCAGAACCGGTTTTAATCAGCCCTGTATTTAAAGCGACAGCCAGATCAGCAATAAATGTATCTTCAGTTTCGCCTGATCTATGGCTGATAACAGAGGTATAAGAATGTTTTCTGGCCATTTCTACCGCATTGATAGTTTCTGTAAGGGTTCCGATCTGGTTCACTTTGATCAGGATTGAGTTAGCAGCTTTTTCACTGATACCTCTTGCCAGGCGTTTTGTATTGGTGACAAACAGATCATCACCCACCAATTGCACTTTATTACCGATTTCTGAAACAAGCTGCTGCCATCCGGCCCAGTCGTCCTGATCCAGACCATCTTCGATGCTAATAACCGGATATTTCTCACTCCATACTTTCCAGTAATTAACCATATCCTGTGAGTTAAGCTCTTGATTAACAGACTCTAAAAAATAAACACCTTTTTCCTTATTGTAGAATTCAGAGGCTGCAGGATCCAGAGCAATGTAAATATCATCTCCTGGTTTATATCCGGCACGTTCAATGGCTTTAAGCACGGTTTCAATGGCTTCTTCATTGGACTTTAGATTTGGGGCAAAACCTCCTTCATCTCCCACATTGGTGGAATGACCGTATTCTTTCAGCACCTTTTTCAGGTTTTGGAAAACTTCTGCACCCATTCTGAGAGATTCAGCAAAAGATGGAGCATTCACAGGCATAATCATAAATTCCTGTATGTCAATATTATTATCGGCATGTTCTCCACCATTGAGTATATTCATCATGGGAATGGGTAACGTATTGGCATTTACACCACCAATATAACGGTAAAGGGGCAATTGAAAATCTATGGCAGCAGCTTTAGCCACCGCCAGCGATACACCAAGAATGGCATTGGCACCCAAATTGGCTTTGTTTTCGGTACCATCCAGTTCATTGAGTTTTTTATCGATTGCATTTTGCTCTTCAACGTATTCACCAATCAGTTGCTCCCGGATTTTCGCATGAATATTGTTCACTGCTTTGGTAACACCTTTACCGACAAAGCGTTTTTTGTCGTCATCTCTTATTTCAACTGCTTCATAAACCCCTGTGGAAGCACCAGAAGGAACTGCTGCGGAACCTATGGAGCCATTTTCAGTGATCACGTCTACTTCAACTGTGGGATTCCCTCTTGAATCCAATATTTCTCTGGCAAGAATATCAACTATTTTACTCATAGATAGGATAATTTAATATATTAATAAATGGAATTGTGATTTCAAATATATTCAATATTATTGATATAGCCATATAACCTGTATTATTCATAAAAAATGGGAAAATGTTTATAAACGAAAGAATACTAGTGCTTTACTTATTATGCGCCAATTTTTTTATTTTTAGTCATTTTTTCCGAGTGCGCCAATTTTTGGGAAGAAACTAATTGGGGTTTGCTGAAAAAGTCTTTAGTGCATCAGCTATGAGGCGGCAAAGCGAAGCTG
>CAYYLT010000057.1:0-14935 GCA_964472385.1 uncultured Bacteroidales bacterium | reverse complement strand
TTGGTGAGGTTGGCAAAAAGGAGCGTAGGGATCAGTATAGAGGCCAATATGATGATACCTCCCATGCTCGGGGTACCGGCTTTGCTTTGCTCTCCCTGCAGACCCAGTTCCCTGACCTTCTCTCCAATCTGCATCCGGGCTAAGTAGTTGATGATCATGCGGCCGAAGACAAGCGAAATGATCAGCGAAGCGATAACCGTCATGGCCGAACGGAAGGAGATATACTGAAACAGTCCGGCTCCCGGCACATCAAATTGGTTTAGATATTTAAAAAGATGATAAAACATAACAGATACATTTCCTCGGTTAATGATTATTCATCAGCTCTTTGATGATTTCCCGGTCATCAAAATGGTAACGGACACCCTGAATCTCCTGATAGGTTTCATGACCTTTTCCAGCCACTAAAAGAATGTCGCCATGATCTGCCAGTAACCAGGCAGTCCGTATCGCTTCTTTCCGGTTTGCAATACTGATCATCTTGCTTTCCTGTTTTTTTTGAAGCCCCTGCTTCATATCCACCAGTATCTGCTCAGGATCTTCCATTCTGGGATTATCAGAAGTTAAAACGACTTTATGGCTGTATTGCAATGCAATTTGGGTCATCTGGGGTCTTTTCTGCTTATCCCGGTCTCCGCCTGCTCCTACTACCGTAATAACTTTCTGGTCTTTTCTTTGTACACTTTGAATGGTCAATAATACATTTTCCAGTGCATCCGGGCTATGAGCATAATCGACAATGGCTGTTTTCTTTTCATCTTTCGAATGGATCGTCTCAAAACGCCCTTCCACCGGCTGCAGCTTACTGATATTTGTCAGAAGATTGTCATCCCCGTAACCGGCTAACTTCGCTGTTGCATAAACACCCAGCAAATTGTAGGCATTGAATGTACCCACAAACTGCGTCCAGACATCCCTTCCGTCAATGTGAAGCAAAGTACCGTCAATGTGTTTTTCCAGCACCTTCCCCTTAAAATCAGCAAAGCTTTTTAATCCGAAGGAATAAACTGAAGCCGGCGTATTCTGAACCATAAAACGGCTGTTTTTATCATCCCCATTGATAAGGGCAAAAGAATGGTGGTGAAGATGATGGTCAAAAAGCAACTTTTTTGCATACAGATAGTCGTCAAATGTTTTATGGTAATCCAGATGTTCATGGGTAATATTGGTAAACAGGGCACCATCATATTTTAGCCCGTATATTCTTCCTTGTTTCAAAGCATGCGAACTCACTTCCATAAAAGCGTATTCGCAATGCTGGTTGACCATATCACCCAATAGTTTCTGTATCTGTATGGCATCGGGTGTGGTATATTTCGTTTCAAGCCTTTGGCCGTTGATATAATTGGCGATGGTTGAAATGAGTCCTGTTTTAAAACCCTTTTGAAGAAACAGATGATATAAAAGGGTTGCCGACGTTGTTTTGCCATTGGTACCGGTAATACCAATGAGTTTGAGTTTATGTGAGGGGTTATCATAAAAATTGGAAGCCATTTGCCCCAGCGCCTGTGCTGAATCAGCTACAACCAGATAGGTAACTGTTTCGCTGAGTATGGAAGGCATCTTTTGGCATACCACCGTGGTAGCACCCTTTGCAATAGCCTGATCAATGTATTCGTGTCCATCCACAGTAAGCCCATTAATGGCTACAAAAACACCCTGTTTGTCGACAGTGCGGGAATCAAAACCAACAGACTGCACAGGCTTATCCAGCCGTCCCTTATAATCCAACAGCGCTATGTCTTCCAGTATGTTTTCCAATCTCTTCATCAAACTATTATTCAGACTACTATCGCTATATGCTATTCGGTAAAAGTCATTTCCAGCAACACCTTTTCCCCTTTTCCAACAGGCTCACCGGGTGGTATGGATTGCTCCCGGATACTTCCCCTTCCGTTTGTTTGAACGTTTAAACCCAAATTCTCCAGAATATACAAGGCATCTTTCAAACCCATGCCGATCACATTCGGCATACTGTTCTCCTCAACGTAGCGGTTTTTCAATTCAATTAAAGAATCTTTCTTCCGGGTTACCACCCAGGGAGAATGAACCTGATCAGGATCCCAGTCTATGCCTAAATCGCTTAAAACTGTTTCCAGTTCTTTCCTGTGGCTGTGTTTGGTATAGGGCACATGATTCCGTTTTCCGTTATCTGTTAATTTCAATCCTTTGTGCATCTCAAAACTGGTAGCATATACTTTTTCGGCTATTTCTCTGAATACCGGACCGGCAACAACATTGCCGTAATATACATCCCTTGAAGGTGAATTAACCACTACGATGCATGAATATTTGGGATTATCGGCAGGGAAATAGCCAACAAAAGTAGCCTGATAACTTACACCCGATTCATTCCTGTATCCGTATTTTTCGTTGGCAATCTGGGCTGTGCCGGTCTTACCGGCTATTTTAAAATTAATATGGCGTAAATTACGGGCCGTACCTTGCTGAACGACCCCTTCGAGCAGTTCACGCGCCTTATTGATGGAAGGTTGGGAACAGATGGCCGGATCAATAACCTGTGTTTTGAATGATCGAACTACCCGGCCATGATCTTTGATTTGTTTCACAAACATGGGCTTCACCATTTTTCCGCCATTGGCAATGGCATTGTAAAAGGTAAGAATTTGCAATGGGGTTAGCCTTACCTCATAGCCAATAGACATCATAGGCAATGAGATACCCGACCAGTATTTATCTCCTGGATATTTGATCAAAGGCGTGCCTTCTCCTTTGATTTCCAGTCCAAGTTTCTCATCCAGATTCATACTGTATAAACGATCAATAAACTGGGTGGGTCTGTTACGGTAATGCTGATAAATAATTTTTGATATACCCACATTTGAAGAATGGATAAAAGCATCCCGAACACTGATTTTCCCGTATCCGCCTGGTTTGACATCCGACAGCTTTTTATCGTAATAATACACTTCTCCGTCTTCGGTATCAACTGTATCATCGAAATTCACGTTATTGTCCTCCAAGATAGCTATTATAGAAGCAAGCTTAAAGGTAGATCCCGGTTCACGGCTCTCCCCGACAGCATAATTGTATATTTCCTTGTAATCTCCGTTTTCTGTTTTTCCAAGATTGGCAATTGCCCGAATTTCTCCGGTTTTCACTTCCATCAGCACAGCCGTACCATGGTCAGCATGATGTTCAATCAGCTGTTCCCTGAGGGCACTTTCCGCCACATCCTGTATGTTGATATTGATGGTGGTCACCACATCATTCCCACTTTTGGGTTCAATTTCATTATCATTGTTAACAGGAATCCAGATACCTCCCTGTATACGGCGCATCAAACGCACACCTTTGACACCCTTAAGATGCGAATCATAAGCGCCTTCAATTCCAACAATATTACCTCCTTTCCAATCCGTTGTATAACCGATTGTCCTGGAAGCCAGATTACCATGGGGTTGTATGCGCAAGTCCTTTTGGATGATGATAATCCCTCCTTTATAACGGCCTTTGCGGAATAAAGGGAACGTTTGCATTTTTTTTAATGCCTTATAATCTACCCATTCCTTAATCAGGAAAAACCGCTCGCCTTGTTTTCGCGCACGATATAATTCCCTCCGGTATTGAGTCGCAGATTGATCCCGGAATAATGCTGACAGTTCACGGGCCAGGGTATCCAGTTTTCTGAAATAAGTATCATTTCCAATTTGTAATCCTGTACTTCGTGTATCCAGCCTGACTTCATAGAAGGGTACCGAGCTGGCCAACAACCTGCCATTATTCGAATAGATATCACCCCTGTTAGATTCCACCATCTGGGTTTTCAAATTCAGCTCTTCTGCTCTTTGGCTAAGCCGCTTGCCTTCAAAAACCTGCAGGTAGATGATCTTTCCGGCAATAAACAGCCCCAAAAGCAGCATAAAAGAATATACTACACCAACACGCCATAATATGTCACTTTTTAAAGGCATTGCTATTCCTCACTTTGTACGACAATCTTTTTGGGTGGTGTCACTGACTCTTTTAAACCCAGGTTTTTTTCCCTGATCAGTTTAATTACCTGTGATTGCTGACTTAGCTGCATCAGCTCGGCAGATGTTGTTATGGCCCTGGCCCGCAATTCTTTTACATCCTCATGCAGCCTTGTATTCTTCCTGACAAGTTTCTCAGCATGATAGCGGTTGCCTATGTAAGTAAAGGCCAAAAAGGTAAGAAAAAGGATATACGGCAATTGCTTGACCACTTTCTCCTTCGTCAGCAATGAACCACCCAGCAATCCTTTTAAAGCTCCTCCCTTTTTGTGTTCACTCCGTTCAAGGGATTCCTCAATAAACTCGATATTTTGCCCCTGCTTTGACATCATCATATTTTTTCTGCAATTCGTAATTTAGCGCTGCGGGAACGATTGTTGGCCCTGACCTCTTCCCCGGAAGGAACAATGACCTTTTTGTTGACCAATACAAAAGGCGTTATGACCCGTCCATAAAAATCCTTTACCGGCTCCCCGCTAAAACAGCCATTTTTCATGTAATTTTTGACCATACGGTCTTCAACCGAATGGTATGAAATAATGGCTAACCTACCCCCTATCTTTAATATTTCATGGCTCTGCTTGATAAAATATTCCAAATTTTTTATCTCTTGGTTCACCTCTATTCTCAGGGCCTGGAAAACCTTAGCCAAAAATTTGTTTCTGTTTTTCTGGGGTATGTGTTGTTCAAGGGTATTAACCAACATAGAGGTTGTTGTTATTTCTTGCTGCTCGCGCTTTTGAATGATAGCATCCACCAGAAATTTTGGTTTTCGGATCTCTCCATAAGTTGAAAGAATATTTCGGAGGGAACGGGCAGAATAAGTGTTTATTATCTTATTGGCTGTCAGTATTTTACCTTGATTCATGCGCATATCCAGGGGAGCATCAAAACGGAAAGAAAATCCCCGTTCGGGAGCATCCAGATGATGAGAAGAGACCCCCAGATCGGCCAATATTCCATCCGCTTTACCAAATCCCAGATATTTAATAAAATTTTTCATATATCTGAAATTGTGATTAATAAAAACGAGCCTGCTATCCTGTATGATCTGTTTTTTAGCCTCCGCATCCTGATCAAAAGCGATGAGCTTTCCGTTATCCAGTTTTTCAAGGATCTTGAAAGCATGACCCCCACCACCATAAGTAGCATCGACATAAATACCACCTGGCTGCACATTCAATCCCTGAATGGTTTCCTTTATCAATACCGGCTGATGAAACATCCTGGTTATTCCTCACTTTCGTCGTCTGAAAAATCCTCCATAATCTTTTGAGCCAACTGGGCAAAATCTTCTTCTGATTCCTGAACCTGATGATAAAGATGTTTTGCCCATATTTCAATTTTACCGTCCTGCCCGGCCATAATCACTTCTTTGGATACCTCAACCATATCAAGCAAACGGCGGGGAATTAGCAAACGACTATTGCCATCAAGGGACACCTCAGCGGTACCTTTGTAAAAATTTCGCAAAAATTTGTTGTGTTCCTTGTTATATGGATTGATCCGCTTCCTTATCAGCCTGTTCTGCCTTTCCCATTCTTCGACGGGATATACCACCAAGCATTTTTCAAAAATGTCTTTTTTGACCACAAAATGATCTCCCATGGAAGAATGCATTTGCTTCTTAAAAGCAGAAGGAAAGGTGATTCTTCCTTTTGCATCCACCTTGCATGTATAATCTCCTATAAATGTGGCCATACACTATGACTAACCCGAATTATTCACAAATCATGCTAACGCTATTGCGGGGTTGCCTGCATCCGCCCCGCAAACAATAGCACATTCACAAACCTCACTCCGTTTGTTTATAGCATAATGCAGGCTAAAATGAGTACGTAAATATACGGAAAATATCACCACTTACAACCACTTTTTCCCATTTTTTACCACATTGTTAATAACTTTTCGGTTACCTGAAAACAGTACGACATGTATTTCTCTATTTATCAATACTATAGCACTGAAGTAATTGCCTGTTTCCTGGAAATTTTGTATCTTTGGCTATTTTCTTGCTATGATTCAATACTAATCAGTTATATTATGGGTGAAAGCCAACATGGTCCGGAAAAAGTCGATGTCAAAGCAGTATTTTACAAGAAGAACCCGAAAGTTGCCCGATTGATTCCCGGTTTGGTCTTCCGGTTTTTGAAAAGTATCATCCATGAGCAGGAGATTAACAAAATACTTCCCAAAATATCCCATCTGAAAGGGTTAGAGTTCATTCGTGCGGGGTTAGATCTTTTGGAGATCAACATCCAAACTTATGGAAAGGAGCATATACCCCGGACAGGCCGGTACATTTTTGTAGCCAACCATCCTTTGGGCGGTCCTGACGGATTGGCTTTTGCCAAAGAAGTAGGAGACATTCATCCACGTCTTAAATTTATTGTCAACGATATCCTCCTTAATCTTGAGAACCTCAAGCCCATTTTTATCCCGGTCAACAAACATGGAAAACAGTCAACCGAATATGTACGTCAAATAGAAGAAACCTACCGATCTGATTATCACATATTAAATTTTCCCGCTGGGTTATGTTCCCGAAAAATAAAGGGGAGAATTGTTGACCTGGAATGGCATAAAAGCTTTATTAACAAAGCCAGAGCCCATCAGCGGGATATCATACCCGTGCACATAAGCGGGAAAAATTCAAATATTTTCTATAATTTTGCTAAACTTCGGGTATTTTTGGGAATCAAAAACAATATAGAAATGTTTTTGCTACCCCATGAAATGTTTAAACAAAAGGATAAAGGTATCGTTATAACATTTGGCAAACCGATATCTTACAGGCAATTGGACAAAAAATACACCCCAAAACAATGGGCAGAAATCATAAAAGAACATGTTTATCAACTGGAAAAAGATAAAAACAGCTCCTTCAATCCCTGAAAATCTAAAAAGGTTAAATCCACTATCAAATAATAGCATATGCAGGATATTATCGAACCGGCTGAAAAGTCCTGGCTGAAAAAAGAACTAACAGCGGACAAATTTCTTCGTCACACGAATAATGGGAGCAATGAATTATACGTAATTACCTATCATAATGCACCCACTGTCATGAAAGAAATCGGCCGGTTGCGGGAATTGACATTCCGCTCAGCAGGAGGAGGAACAGGCAAAGCGATGGACCTGGATGATTTCGACTGTTCGGAAAAACCTTACATACAGCTCATCTCCTGGGATCCGAAAGAAGAAGAAATACTTGGAGGTTATCGGTATAAAGTTTGCAGTGAAAATACACGTCCTGAAGAACTGGCTACCTATAAGCTTTTCCATTTTTCTAACAAGTTCATACAAAATTACCTTCCCCTTACCATTGAATTGGGCAGATCATTTATCCAACCCAAATTCCAGTCAACCGGGAATACCCGTAAAAAATTATATGCATTGGACAATCTGTGGGATGGCCTGGGTGCCCTGGTTGTCAACAATCCCGGAAAAGCTTATTTCTTTGGAAAAGTCACCATGTATCCCCATTTTAATCAAAAAGCCCGCGATCTGATCCTTCATTTTTTGCACCAAGAATTTAAGGATGCTTATGACCTGGTTCATCCGAAAAAACCAGAAAAAATAAGGTCCAATCCCCATGAACTGGAACGAAGGTTTTCAGGCAGCAATTATGATGAAAACCTTAAGCTCCTTTCCCAGGAGGTCAGAAAACTGGGAGAGAACATCCCTCCTTTGATCAATGCTTATATGAATTTATCAAGAACAATGAAAATCTTCGGTACAGCCCTGAACAGATCTTTCGGGCATGTTGAGGAAACAGGGATTATGATCACCATTGCGGATATCTATCCCAAAAAGAAAGAAAGGTATATTGAAAGTTTTTATGAGAAGGAGTAATCTGTTTAAGGGGTATTTCTGGCTGCAACAGGAAGTTATCAATCAAAGGTCATTCCCTTTTCGTCCGGGGTTACCTTAGGGTTTGCTGATAAAAATATCATACTAAATGCAAGGCTTTTTACCCTTCCTTATACACAACAAAAATAAATTGCTTATATGTAATTATCTATATTGACATTGTGTATATGAGTGATGAGAAAAACCCTGCCTTCATGCTCAGTACAACTGCTAGGGGGAAATAAACCGGATCATTTAATAAGCTCTTCTGTCCCGGCCTTCAATAAAATCAATAAATGCCCTGTTCACAACCTTATTGCCTCCCGGTGTAGGATAATTACCGGTAAAATACCAGTCTCCCCGATCATTAGGACAAGCAAGGTGAAGGTTTTCAATCTTTTGGTAAACAATCTGAACATCAGCATGAATATTATCGGCTTTCAGGATAGAGCTGATCTTTTTTGACACTGTTTCCTGGGAGAAAGGGGCATAGATATCCCGGACATGGTTGACCATTTCTTCCTTAGGTGCATTTTCCTGGGCTTTGGATTTCTTATATACCTCGTTAATAACGTATTCCATTCCTTTCTCTCTAAGCAATGCAATGGCAGCCTGAAAGGCCACCAGATTGCCCAACCTGGCCATATCAATCCCATAACAATCCGGATATCTAATTTGTGGGGAGGAAGAGACAACTACAATTTTAGCGGGTTTAAGGCGGTCCAGTATCTGCAAAATACTCTCTCTCAGAGTAGTTCCCCTTACGATGCTGTCATCCAGAATCACCAGATTATCTACGCCTTTATTCAGAATGCCATAAGTGACATCATATACATGGCCCACAAGATCCTTCCTGCCACTTTCCTGGGCAATAAATGTCCTGAGTTTAACATCTTTGACTGCAATTTTTTCAGCACGGATCCTTTTGGCGAGCAGGGAAGCTAAAAATTCTGCGTCGAGTTGATCTTTGTTTTCAAGTATCTTTTTCTGCTTGATCGTCCTCTGATAGTCTTCCAGTCCGCTTAAAAGTCCATAATAAGCAACTTCTGCGGTATTGGGAATAAAAGAAAATACCGTATTGTCCAAATCGTAGTTTACTGCTTCTAATATATCAGGCACAAGCAGTTCCCCTAATTTTTTACGTTCCCGGTAGATATATTTATCGCTGCCTCTGGAAAAATATATCCGCTCAAAAGAACATGATTTTCTTTCTGAATTCACTCTGATGGGTTCTTCAGAGATTTTCCCGTTTCTTTTAACGATCAGGGCATGACCGGGAGATACTTCGCGCACTTCCTCGGCAGAGACATTCATAACCGTCTGTATTACCGGCCGTTCTGAAGCAGTCACCACAACTTCGTTATCCGCATAATAAAATGCAGGGCGTATACCACAGGGATCACGCATAAAAAAACAATCACCATGTCCTAATATCCCGGCTATGGCATAACCTCCGTCCCAATCCTTGCTGGATTCCTGTAAGATCTTTCGTATGCTTATATTTTCCGCAATAAGCTCTGAAATCTCCTTATTGTTGTACCCTTCATCTTTGTATTGGCGAAACAGCAGTTGATTTTCTTCATCCAGAAAATGCCCCACCTTTTCCAGGACAGTCTCAGTATCGGAAAAATCCTTCGGATGTTGGCCCAGTTTAATCAATAGCTGGAACAATTCATCCACATTGGTCAGATTAAAATTTCCTGCCAGAATAAGATTTCTGGATTTCCAATTGTTCTCGCGCATAACCGGATGGACATATTCAATATTATTCAGTCCGTAGGTTCCGTATCTTAAATGGCCCAGGTAAATCTCGCCGGCAAAAGGCAGATTTTTTTTTGCCCATATTGGATCTCTTAAAAGATCGGGATTCTTATTCCGTATTTTTTGATGGTCCTTTTCTATTTTATCAAAGATCCGTTTAATGGGTGTGCTCTTATTGGTACGCACACGATGTATGTATTTCTCACCCGGCTTCAGATCAAATTTTACATTAACCACACCGGCTCCGTCCTGACCTCTGTTGTGCTGTTTTTCCATCAAAAGATACAGCTTTTGGATACCATACATCCATGAACCGTATTTGGCCTGATAGTACTCCATGGGCTTCAGGAATCTGATCATCCCTATGCCGCATTCATGTTTTATAGGATCACTCATGGTTTTTTCATGTATTAATTCAGTTCCGGAAAATTGATCTGATGCTCAACAACAAAAGCGTAGCGGAAAACCCTTCTGATCTTTTTCAACGTTTTAACCGCTTGAACCTTGGTGCGAAAATCCCCAACATATACTTTCCACCAGTTATCATCATAATCGCGGTAAACAGGGATCTCAGGGAAATTTTCATGAAACTCGGCCCTTACCTCTTCAGATTCTTCCCGGGCATGGGTACCCAAATCAGCGTAAATTCTGATCCTGTAGCCTTCAATACCGGGTTTTACCTTGCTTTTAGCAATGTGCTTCAATACCAGATTGTGAATGCCACTATCCTGTTCGAACTGAATTTTTTGATGGCTCTTCAATTCAATATGCCTGAAGATATCCCTGGGGCTCCTTTCCAGGGAATCTTGCTGTGATATCCCACAAATAGGGAAAAACATCAATAAAACTACAACAGAAACCTGTCTCATCATTTCCGTTTTTTAACTTCAAAATTAATCAAATTTTTATCATCATAGCCTGGTTTTCGAATGCGGGATTGCATGCATACACCCGCAGAGCATCGGTCATTCATTAACTTTTCTCCCTTCGCTCATGATAATGCAGGTTTACAAACCCTATACCGTTTCAAAGAAAACATGCAAATGCAATGAGCCTGTATTATTCATAAAAAATGAAAATTAATTTATAAACAAAAGAATATTAGTGCTTTAATTATTATGCTCAGAAAATTTTATTTTTATACATTTTTTCCGGGTGCGCCAATTTTTGGGCATCTGCTAAGTTGCGAAAGCCTAGAAGCAGGTGACTACGCCCTCGGCTTTCGCCGCCTTGCATCTACCCGAAACTTGACGCATGAATAATACAGGTTAGTTTACCGTTCCAGCCGCACCGTTTTTTTCCGGTTAAAATGAAAGTCTTTCTTATAAAGAAACGATTGAGCTGTAAGTGTACCCTTCAGGGTCAAATCCACCTGCCGGGTTTTCAAAACCTTCATAAGGGATATGCCACTAGAAAGCAAGTCGGAATAATCAATCTCCAATGGCACTTCATGAATTTTATCTGAACGGGCAGGAAGTTTGATCTTTTCGCTACTCCGGATCCTCCCGGCCTTTTGATCATTGATGAATGCGGTGCCACTCAGTTTTGTCACCTTAATGCTGTAAAGGTTGGGATTACGGATAGGCAGATGTATGGTGACCTCAAGGGCATTACCGGAAAGCCCCTTCAATTTTAAGTTTTCCGGATCCCCAACCTCCAGAGGCTTATACTGCTTGCAACCCAAAACGGTCATCAGGCTAATTAGGACCAATACATGGAGATACTTCATGGTATAAAATATTAACAATGAATCTTAGTGTGCGGTATCTGTAAGAAAAGCGGCACCCAATACCCCTGCGCTATCACCAAGTTCCGGTTTAACAAATTCGGTTTCCAGCGCATGATTAAAGACGAAACGCTTTGCCTGTTCCTTTCCTGCTGTATACAACAAATCGATATTTCCCACTCCGCCTCCCAGAATAATAATCTCAGGATCAACAATGTTTATCACCTGAGCGATACCTTTTCCAAAAAAATATACCAGACGCTCCAGGGTTTCACGGGCGTAGGGGCTATTGGATCCCATGTGCTTATCTACGATTTCCTTCAGGGACAGGGTTGATCCGGCCAGCGAAGCATAATACTTTTCCAGTGCGGGACCGGCGATCACGGTTTCCACACATCCGGTTTTTCCGCAATAACAGGTTCCCCCCGATTCATCAAGAAAATTATGTCCCCATTCACCGGTAATACCCTGTAAACCGTTCACCAGCTTACCGTTTACCACCAACCCCCCACCAACACCCGTACCCATGATAACCCCAAATACGGATTCTGCTTTTGGATTAATGCTTTGGGCAGCCCCAAATTTTGTTTCAGCCAGAGCAAAACAATTCGCATCATTGGCAAGTTTAACCGGAAGACTGAGCAATTGCTCCATATCGTCTTTAAAATATTTGCCGATGAGCACTGTAGTATTGGCATTTTTGAGGGTACGCGTAGAAGGTTCCATCGTACCGGGAATTCCTATTCCCACTGTTTCAGGTTGCATGCCGGTTTCCTGCATCAATTGTTTTATCAGCTTTTTTATCTGCAGGGTAATATGGGTGTATCCCATGGCCTGGCCGGTAGGTACCCTTAAACGGGATATAATATTCGGTGGTTTGGTGGGTTCCAGAACGATCCCTTCAATTTTGGTACCTCCCAGATCGATACCCCACAATACATCATTTCGGCTCATACAAGTGATTTGATCATTTTCGTTTCTGCTTGAAATATTCAATCAGCAGATTGCTGCATTCATCTTCAAGTATACCGGAAGACAATTTTGTCTTGGGATGAAGGATATCCAATCTTTTGTTGAGAAAACCACGTTTCGTATCCTCCGCCCCGTATACAATCCGGCCAATTTGTGTCCAATAAGCTGCCCCCGCGCACATTGGGCAGGGCTCTATGGTGACATACAGCGTACAACCATTAAGGTATTTGGCTCCCAATTGGTTTTCGGCTGCCGTAAAAGCCTGCATCTCAGCATGAGCAGTGACATCATGAAGGGTCTCAGTGAGATTATGAGCCCTTGCTACGATCCGATCATCAAAGACAATCACAGCACCAACCGGTACTTCGTCACGCACCATCGCATTTTTGGCCTCCTTTATGGCCTCCTTCATGAAATATTCGTCGTTCAGCATGAAAAATATGTATTTTGCACAAAGTTACATTTCTCCTTTGACAGAATGAAATGAACAATATAAAAAATATGCTCATCAAGGATCAAAATCAAAAAAGCGCCTCCGAAATACATCGGAAGCGCTTTTTTTTTCAAAATATACGTATTTTATTCCTGAATTTTGACATCGATCTTTATCATCCCGTCATCGCCTGTTGTAATATCCACAACTTTAACCAATCCTTTTTTATCATCGGCTGTTTGGAAAGCAAGAATATCATCTGCACTGAGTTGTGTCAATTTACTCTGATCCATACCAGAGAGGGTGGCAATCGTTTCATCATCGCCCATATCATCAAACTCAGATACAGTTACATCGCTCACTTTAAAACGGGTATCATTCTGGGTTCCCCAGTCGCTTGTCCAGGAGAAATCTCCGGAACCTCCAGTTACTGTTTCATCATCAGGGGCAACCAAGCTGGCCGAATTTGCTGACCCATAGTAATAAAGGATATCAATATCAGCTGCATTGTTTTTATCCTCATCGCCAGAAATAAAATAAACCTTGTTATTATAGGCATCCAGCGCGCTTTCATAATCCGGATTATATTGAGCACCCATCAGGATAGCCGTAAAACTCTGGATGGGATTCGCCGATTTCTCTACGGTGACGATAAATTCTTTTTCCTCACTATTACCTGCTTTATCCGTTACAACAAAATCATAACCATATGTTCCCTCCCGCATAGGGGCATCAATAACCAGGGAATCCTCGTAGCTGTCTTTGTCGATATCCTCATTGGGAAATCCCTGAACATAGGAGGCATCTTTGAGAACTTCAAACTTTTCCAGGTTATTATCCCCTTTTTGAGCCTGCCAGTGCCATCGAAGCGTAGATCCGGCTTCAACAGTTACATCTTCGTCAATGTATTCTCCGCCAAAAAAACTCAGGATTGGTGCTTCTTCTTCACCTTCTTCTTCGCAGCCTGTAAAAATACCTAATGCGGCTACCATCGCTGCGATAAAAAATAATCTTAAATGTTTCATTTGCTTTTGGTTTTTGGTTTGTTTATAAATATTTATTTTAAATAGGCAAATATAATGATTTCATTATTCAAGAAATAAAATTTTTGACTTTTTATGGGTGTGCAGCTTGTTGCTGCTTTCATATCCCCCAGCCAAAAGCAAATATTATGATTGCATTTTATCTGTTACGGTGATACAAAGATTATTCCAAAAATTTCATCCTTGTACGAGACCCTGAAGCATTTGGTTTAATCTTTTTGCATTTTTCACGGCATATCCGTGGAAATCATTGTTAAAATAACAATATACCCGCTGAATGTCATTTTGTTCAATGGCATCGTGAATAATGCCAGCCCAGTTTTCTAATTGTTCATCTGTATATTCAGAGGCATATGCCTGGTCTGGGCCATGAAACCGGAAATAGGCAAAATCATTGCTGACCATAATGTCAGGCGGCATTCCCAGCCCGGAAACCGTGCAAAAGGCCACATGATGATTACCAAGCATATGTATAATATCCTGATCCCACCATAAGGTGTGTCTGAATTCCATAACATTGTCAAAAGCAGGATCGGTTAGCTCCAGAAAGGCAGTCAAAATGGCACGGTTCTCCGCATTATTCCTGAAGGAAGGTGGAACCTGGAATAGAACACACCCAGCCTGGGATCCCAATTCACCAACCATAGCATAAAACCGTTCCAGATTTTCCTTCACATCCTGAAATTTTTTCCTGTGCGTTATTTGCCGGTGGGCCTTAAAGGTCATTTTAAAATCTTGGGGAAGCTTATTTTTCCAACCTTTAAGCATATTTTTAAAGGGATACCGGTAGAATGACATGTTCAGCTCTACAGTAGCAAAATGCTGGCTGTAAAAGGAAAGCCATTGTTTTTTTTTCAAGTCTTCAGGGTAAAATACGTTGATCCAATGGTCATAGCTCCAGCCGCTCGTTCCAACATAATAAACCATAACTAAAAGTGTTTAATGTTAACATGAATTATGCATGCAAGTTAATTTGGTCATCAAGACTTCCTTATACACAACAAAAGTAAATTGCTTATATTTAATTATTTATTTTGACATGGTGTATATTAGTGATGAGAAAAAGCCTGGCTTTTAAGGGTACTGTATTACTCACAAAAAATGAAACAAGCATGATAAAAATAATTATTAACACACACGACAAAATGATTAT
>CAYYLT010000056.1:0-14965 GCA_964472385.1 uncultured Bacteroidales bacterium | reverse complement strand
AGAAATGTTCAGAAAAATCGACAAAGAGGACTATGATGTGATCCTGTTGGATATATCACTTCCCGGAAGAAGCGGTGTAGAGGCGCTTAAACAACTAAAAGAATCTCATTCCGATATACCGGTATTGATACTGAGTATGTATCCTGAAGAACAATATGCACTAAGGGTTATGAAGGCAGGTGCTTCAGGATACCTTACAAAGGAAAGTGCTCCTGATGAGCTGGTTACTGCTATTCGTATGGTTTCAAAGGGTAAAAAATATATCAGCACAACCCTGGCTGAAGCACTGGCCGATCATATCAATGGCTATTCAGAACAATCAGGATACAAAAGTCTTTCTGACAGAGAATTTGAGGTTCTCAAACGCATTGCTTCAGGGGAAACCCTCACGGAAATAGCTCTTGATCTGTCCTTGAGCGTAAAAACCATCAGCACATATCGATCGAGAATACTGAAAAAGCTGGGATTAAAAAACAATTCGGATATTGTTCGGTATGCCTTAAACAATCAACTACTTGACCGGTAAAAAGCCGGGATTAGATCATCTTCTTTACCTCCCGCCATTTATGGTAAGCCAACCTGGCCCCCTCTACCTCAAGGATCTTGGAAGCCAGAAAAGATGCAATTTTTCCGCAATGGGTAAGATGATAGTTCTTCATCAATCCGTATAAAAAGCCGGCAGCGTATAAATCACCTGCGCCTGTGGTATCCTGTACCGCAGACGGAGCAGCGGGTATGGTGTAAAACTCACTTCCCCTTTGTATCAAAGAGCCTTTGGCACCCAACTTAATGACCACAATCTCACAATCCTTAGCCATACTGTGAATAGCCTGACCGGGTTCAATACCTGAATAGGAAAAAGCCTCCAAATCGTTGGCAAATAGAATATCCACAGTGCCCTTTATAAACCGTTTGAGAAATTCGCGATGACCTTCAGCAATATGACTTCCGGCTAAATCAAAAACAATCTTCAAATAACGCAAATCATCCATATCTGCCAGCGCTTGAACAAATGTTTCATGGGGAACAAGGTAGCCATCAATAAGCAGGTGGCTGTAACTGGAAAGATACTTATCCTTCAAATCTGCTTTAACGAGTTCATCTGAAACCCCTTTATAACCGACGATAGTCTTTTTTTGATCGGGTGTTATCAAATGCAAAATCCTGCCGGTATCACCCTGCTTTTTAATCAAATCTGCATAAATCCCTGTTTGATTCACATCCTCTTCAAACATCCTGCCATACTCATCATCCCCTATAACACCGATAAAAGCAGTCTTATGCTCCAGATTAGCCAAAGCGCTGATGGTATTGGCCGTTGATCCGCCGGGTATGTAGCGAGCCCCATCAAGCGGCAATTCCTGATAAACCTGATCAAAAACCGCTTTATCCACATGTTCCTGAGAGCCTTTTGCAAGGGAATACTTCTTTAATAGTGTTTCATCCGGAAGATCAACCATAATGTCGACCAAAGCATTGCCTATACCCAGTATTTTTGACATAATTGTTATTTTTGCGTTTTCTGAAAAAAATCAAAGATACCAAAACTGATAAATTATCTATAAAACCAAGTAAAAATACCTGTTCAGGATGCTGACGATATAGGTATAAACACCTATGGTACCAGAACCCTTATTTGTTCTCTGATTGAAATTTATAGCCCCAACTACTTTCCCGGAAATCCTAATTAATGCGACTTAAGCGTTAAAAAACCAATAAGTAAAGATAAAAAACAAGGTTTTATAAAAGGTAGTTCATCAATTATAAATGCGAATAAACAAGAAAAGAAACTGTATAAGCAACAATGAGCAGGAGGCAATGCACCGGAAATTTTAACAAGGCTCATCAACCTGAGAAAACAATCATTTTACTATAAGAGATTTAACCAATAAATCGTGCAAATGCGGATCAGGTAAAAATACGCATCAACAAAAATCAGGTATTTTTACCCTTTTTCTCCTCCTCATTTCCTCCGATATTTGAAAGGAGATTTGATTTCATCTATCCTGTATTATAATACAGGCTATAATCTTGATAAATACTGATTTAATCAAAATAGCATCGAACTTTATGGACAAACCCAAATTTGTCGCTGTTCATAAAGTCAGATACGCGTTAAAGGAGGGTGTACCAATAAATACCCGTATCCATGGATTCAAGTCCGCCGATAAACGAAGGTTTCCTTAAAAAAAGTGACCAGGGAAATTTACCCGGCTGATGATTCAGACTCTTGGGCACCCTCCCTTTTTCATCACGCATTCTCTCTCCCTTAAATCAATAACTTCCAACCTTCATGGCATCATCATTTTTCAGATACCACTCCAACCGGCAGGTTTACTATAGCAAAAACTTCTGTGGTTTGCGGTAAACACAAAAAACACTTGTAATCTGCAGTATACAGCTACTTATCGTTTACCCATACAGGATCTATCAGGTCTTTTCCACCAGGGTAAAAATTTCCTGCCATTTGGATTCATCCATTTTGGCGCCGATAACCTCAATGACTTTGCCTGCCAGCAGCGCTCCGGTATAACCACATGTATCAAGCGGGTAATCATTGATCAGTCCGTAAAGAAAGCCCGCCGCATAAGCATCTCCGGCACCAGTGGTATCAATGGGTTTGGCATCGATGGGATCAACCTTGATGCGCCGGGAATCTTTTTTCACAAAAGAACCTTCTTTTCCCACTTTTACTACGGCTATATCGCAGATTTCTGCCAGTTCTTCAAGTGCTGCCTCAGGTTCCTTTCCTGTAAAGGCCTTTGCTTCTTCCTCATTGGCGAATAAAACATCCACGTAGTCCCTGACAAAAGTTTTCAGGAACTCCAGGTTTTCTTCCACCACATTGTAACTGGCCAAATCCAGAGATACCTTCATGCCTTGCCTTTTAGCAAGTTCAAAGGATTTTTTTAAGAGGGCATGGTTTTGAATCAGGTAACCTTCAATATGAAGATACTGGTATGCATCAAAGAGATTTTCACTGAGTTCTTCCGGGCTCAGTTCCACAGCAGCTCCAAGAAACGTGGCAAATGTACGTTCAGAATCAGGCGAAATCAATGCAATTGCCCGGCCTGTATCGGTCTGGCTTCGAAACAACTTGGGATCTATGCGGCTATTTTTTAAATCCTCATGAAAAAAATCACCCAGCCTATCATTTCCTACTTTACCAATAAAACCTGTTGATGCACCAAGTCTGGCCAAACCATGAATGGTATTGGCTGCAGAACCACCGCTGGATTGCTGTTTCTCCAGATTTTCAGTTGACCCTGTAACGTTTTTGATAAATGCCTGGTCCACCAATTGCATACTCCCTTTAGGAAGGTTAAAGTCATGCAAAAACTGATCGTCTTTCAATTTTGTCATAATATCTACCAGCGCATTTCCAATGCCTAATATATTATTCATAAATGGATCTTTTCGGTTAACACATCCTATTATTTACAAAGAAGCTGTCCCAGAATCGACTCAAAAGACCGACACTGGGACATAATCCTATTTTTTATTGCAGATTAAAAGCTTCTCTTATTTTATCCACATAATCAAGTTTTTCCCAGGCGAAGGTCTCCACTTCCTTTTTGTGGTCGTTGATATAAACAATTTTTTTCCCGGGCTTTCTACCCATATGACCATATGCAGCAGTTTCCAAAAATATCGGATTCTTAAGTCCAAAACGCTTTACAATAGCACTGGGGCGAAGATCGAACAATTTTTCCACTTTTTCAGCGATCTGCTCATTGGAAAGATTGATTTTGGGATTATTGGTGCCAATATAAAACCCAACGGGCTCTGCCACACCTATAGCATAAGCAAGCTGAACCTCCACTTCATCTGCAATTCCTGCTGCAACCATATTTTTGGCTATATGGCGCGCAGCATAAGCGGCAGAACGATCAACTTTAGAGGAGTCCTTACCTGAAAATGCACCACCCCCATGGGCTCCACGTCCCCCATAGGTATCCACGATAATTTTCCGTCCTGTCAGTCCGGTATCTCCATGGGGTCCTCCAATAACAAATTTACCGGTTGGATTTACCAGCAAACGGAAATCCGTTTCAAAATATTTCTGGATATTTTCCGCATATGTTGCTTTAACCCGGGGTATCAATATGTTTTCCACATCGGTTTCAATTTTACCAAGCATCTCTTTATCTGCTTTCTTTCTGGCTTTCTCCGTATCATTCATCGGGGTGATAAAATTATCATGCTGGGTCGATACCACAATGGTATCAATCCCCAATGGGGTACCGTCATCATCGTATTTGAAGGTTACTTGCGCCTTGGAATCAGGCCGCAAGTAAGGCATTTCTCCTTCTACCCTTCTGATCTCGGCCAGCTCTTTTAAGAGTCTGTGGGAAATATCAACCGGTAAGGGCATATAGTTATCCGTTTGGTTGGTAGCAAAGCCAAACATCATACCCTGGTCGCCGGCACCCTGATCCTCATCAGAATCTCTTTCTACACCCTGACTAATATCGGGCGATTGTTCATGAATCGAAGTAAGCACCCCGCATGAATCTGCATCAAATCGAAGTTCCGGACTGGTATATCCTATATTTCGGATAACATGGCGGGCAATTTCCTGTACATCTACATAAGCTTCCGTTTTTATCTCTCCACCCACAATACATAACCCGGTAGTTACAAAAGTTTCGGCAGCACATTTGGAGTTTGGATCCTGTTTCAATAATTCATCAAGTATAGCATCTGATATTTGGTCGGCAACCTTATCAGGATGTCCCTCTGATACAGATTCCGAGGTAAATAAAAATGGCATAATATTACATTTTAAATGGTTAAAAAAAAATCTGAATATATAGGTTTCCTGCTGCATGCGACCAGCAGGAAAACCTTTCATTAATACCGGTAATGTTCCGATTTATAAGGACCTTCAACTGGATGCCCCAGATAATCAGATTGCTCCTTGGTCATGGTTGTCAATTTGATACCCAAATGCTTCAGGTGGGTTCTGGCAACTTCTTCATCGAGTTCCTTGGACAATCTGTAAACAGCTATATCTTGCTTATTTTTCCACAGATCAATCTGAGCAAGAACCTGGTTAGCAAAAGAATTGCTCATAACAAATGAGGGATGACCGGTTGCGCAACCAAGGTTTACCAGACGGCCTTCGGCCAGCATAATGACTGAATGACCGTCCGGAAATTTGTACTGATCCACCTGAGGTTTGATGTTTACTTTCTCAATATCTTTTCTTTCCTCAAGCTTCTCAACCTGTATCTCATTATCAAAATGTCCGATATTTGACACGATAGCTTTATCCTTCATCTTTTCCATGTGTTCAACAGTAATCACATCCTTATTCCCTGTAGCGGTAACAAAGATATCCGCTTCACCAACAATATCTTCGATGGTATTCACTTCGTATCCTTCCATGGAAGCCTGAAGTGCACAAATGGGGTCAATTTCCGTTATGATGACACGGGCTCCGAAAGCAGCCAAACCCTGGGCACATCCTTTACCCACTCCACCAAAACCACACACAACAGCTTTCTTTCCGGCGATCATAATATCGGTTGCCCGTTTAATGCCATCGATAAGTGATTCGCGATTACCATAGTTGTTATCAAACTTTGATTTGGTAACGGAATCATTGACATTGATAGCCGGAAATAACAGTGAACCATCACGTTCTCTTTGGTATAAACGATGTACACCAGTTGTTGTCTCTTCTGAAACACCTTGCAATTCTTCAACAGCATCAGTCCATTTGCTATTGTTTTCCTCCATAAGGTTTTTCAATCGATTCACCAAAGCTTCCTCATCCCATGCCTCCGGTTTTTTCTCCAGCAAGGAATGATTTTTTTCTGCTTGATAACCCAAAGTAACCATGAGTGTTGCATCTCCACCGTCATCAACGATCAGGTTAGGTCCTTTTCCCCCGGGAAAAGATAAAGCCTGTGCCGTGCACCACCAATACTCATCTAAATTTTCCCCTTTCCAGGCAAACACTGGAACACCTTTATGAGCGATATAAGCTGCTGCTTCATCTTGTGTGGAAAAGATATTGCAACTGGCCCATCTCACATCGGCCCCCAGTGCAACCAGGGTATCGATCAAAACGGCCGTTTGAACGGTCATATGAAGGGAACCCGTTATGCGGGCACCTTTTAACGGTTTTTCCTTACCATATTTTTTCCTTAATTCTATCAAACCGGGCATCTCATGCTCGGCAAGTTCGACCTCCTTTGCTCCTGCATCTGCCAGATTGATATCTTTTACCCTGTAGCTAAGGTTTTCATCGACTCTTTCCAGCGCTTGCATATTTGACTTTAAATTACTCATTTTTGTATAATATTTATTGGTTTATTGAATATGACAAATCTAATATAAGCTATTTCATTTACTTTTTGAAATGAAAGATCCCCCAGGTAAGGTTACCTTCCTTTCCTCCTTTAACCCAATTTCTGAGACCTTTCTTCATATTTTCGATGTATTCCCGGCTTACTTTGCCTTCCAGTTTATATTCATTTTGTTCGGTCTCTTCCAGTACCCTGGCATAATGTAATGTAAGCTGTTCAGGCATTTCATTAAATTCCTGCGCTTTTAACCCTGCTTCACTGCATGTTTTACGGTAGAAAGCGGGAGATCCCAGTGAGGACAAATTGATCCGGTCATAAATGGGTTTCAGTACCGCTTCATCACAATTATCGGTCTGCATAGGATCGGTAAATATAAGATCACCACCGGGTTTTAGAACTCTTGCAGCCTCTTTAATAACCTGCTTTCGGTTATCACTGTGAAGTACGGCATCTTCCGACCATACAATATCAAATGTTTCATCGGGAAAGGGAATGGCATCAAAACTCCCATCGATCACCTCAATAAGATGATCAAGCCCTTGTTCATTATTCATCTTTCTTCCCCTTTCATTCTCCGTTTCGCTTAAGTTCAGTACAGTAACACTGCATCCATAATGGTGTGCCAGATGCCTGGCCGAACCGGAGAATCCGCCACCAAGATCAATAATTTTGGTATTTTTATCGATCTTATCAGCATATCCGGCCATTGTATCGATGGTTCGACGGCTGGCCTCATAGATATCCTCATCTTCAGTATGATAAATACCCAAATGTAAGTCTTCTCCGCCCCATATGGTATAATAAAAGTTATGGGCATCCTGACTGTTATAATATTCCCTTGCTGTTTCCACTTCACTGGAATATTTCTTCTTACGCATAACAACCTCCTAATAATTTTGAAAATATTTTAAATTAGCTGATTATCAAAACTCAAAAAAACCTTCCCTGTATTTATTGACATAATTTTCACAAAAGGGGTCTTTGCCTAAAAGGGTCTCGGCAGCAATTACGCTGGCCATCATCCTTTTATCCAGAGGATTCATAATGGCTGAATTCAATCCTTTGGTAACGGCCATTACCATAAAGGTTTGATTAGCAAATTTCCGCTCCGGAATACCGTAAGAAATGTTGGATAAACCACAAATGGTATTGATGCCTTCATATTCATTATGAATGGCTTCGATGGTATTTAAAAATTCCCTGCCAAAATCATCACCCGAGCCAATGGGCTGTACAAGAGGATCAACATAAATGTTTTCTAAAGGAACATTGTTGTTAACAAGATTGTTGATCAATTTGTTCGCAATTTTCATCCGATCGTCCTTGGTATAAGGCATCCCTTCATCACTCATGCAAAGAGCAATCACTTTCATGTCTTTTCCCTTCACTACAGGCAACATGTTCTCATAACGGTCTTTTTCCAGGGATATGGAGTTAAGCATAGGCGCTCCTTTATGGACTTTAACCGCTTCTTCAATCACTTTGGGGTCGGGAGTATCAATACAGCAGGGTGTGTCAACATTCTCCTGTACCGTCTTGATCAGCCATTTGACATAATCTTCTTCCTGACCGACAAATATTCCGGCATTGACGTCAATAAAATTTGCCCCGTGTTCATGTTGGTCTTTCGCCACCTGAGCAATGGCATCATAATTTTTTTCTTTGATCTCATTACGAATCTTTTTTCGGCTTGCATTGATCAATTCTCCAACGATTTGCATTTTAATTTCCTCCTATTTTAAAAATTCTCTTTGTTTCACTGTATCATGGGGTGGAACATATACGAAATCCGGCACTTCATAAGGACCAAACAGCATTTTCTTGAAATATACATCTGAACCGTTGTATTCAATAAACTTTTTATGGAAATGTTCAGCATTTTTCCAGGCCCTTTCCCGATAATTATCCTCATGGCCGGTATGGGTATTTACAAAACTGATGTAGTCATAATTTTTTATTTCCCTTTGCATGGTTTCTTCGGCTATTTCCCGGCCCACCCGTCGACTATACTCATTCTCCACCAACCCAAGCGGATCCGTTTTGTTCATTATCCAGCTTTTGGTAAGGTAATAGGTTCCAGGATGCTGTTTGAATATTTGCTGGTATGCCTTGCGACTGCCAAGATACAATGCAATACAATCATGTACACGCGGAATATACAAGCCCTGTTCAGGCGCCTTAACACCGACTATCCCATTGGAGCACAAACCATACCCGAGTATCACTGTCTCATATCCTTCATTCAACTCATCAATGATTTTTTGTATGTAGGCTTTCATCTTGCCGGGCGTACGATGCAGATTTTGAGGAAGATAGCTTACGTCAACCTCAGAATGGCCTTTCCGGAGTTTTTCCAACTCAGGGCTCATGCTTCCACATGCTATAATCTTTTTCATAATCAGTCCTAATCTTCAATATATTGTACCTCAGACAATCTTGGATTTCCAACGGCTCTGGCAATAAACCTTGTCAATGAACCTTCGGTTTTACGGTCTAAATCAACATATGGATCCGTTGCACCGGAATTTAATGCCGCTTCCTTGGAAAGCTTTCTGGCAATATTCTCTGCAAAATCGCAGGCATCAGTATATTGCTCAAAGGTTTTGCTTTGATCTCCGTATTTGACGACATAAGCATATTGAATCTCATTCTCACGAACAAAAACTATGGCTTCCTTTATCTCGGAAACAGATCCGGAAACAGCTCCCACAGCATTGGCTACTTCTGCAAAATCAGGCAGAATAAACTTGGCATTAACCGTTCTCGCTGCCCTTTTAAGAAAATGGCGGGCCGGCGCCCCGGTGCCGATCACCGGAAAACGGCTCCCTACATCGATAGAAAGATAATGGCTGTCGCTGTGCAGAATTTCCCGGAGCATCCATCTGCCCCACTCCCCGTCAATCCTGGTGGGCATACTGGAATAATCCCGATTCTGACAAGCTAAAAATATCAGTATCTCCTCCACTATGATGTCCACGATTTTATCAAAAACTTTTTCTATAAAGGCTTTCCGGTTTATCCCATACACCTTACAATAGTAATCTGTTGCCGTAAAAGCGGTCTCAGTATCCCACAAATTCAAACCACCTTCAACATGCAACAGATCAGAAGGGGTCAGGGAAGCACATTCAATTTTTCCTTCTTGTATTAATCCATCAAGATGTAAATGAGAAGGATGAAAAACACCCACTTTGCCTAACAGATCAGAAAGACGATGGGGTTTCGCTATCAGTTCTACCGCTTTTTTTTGCTTATCGGTTAAGCTGTTGAAAGTATCCTCATCCAACGATTTGTGCAAATACCAATATTCAATATCAAACAGATTATTTCGTACCTGTGTTGTATTTTTCAACGACTGGATTTCATCGGCCACATTTGCATGATGGCAAGCAATCTGAGAAAGCGCCCTAACCCGATCGGGTCCGATTAAGATCTCTTTTTTCTTATTATAGGATATCCGGCTGTCGCAGCCAACGCTGATGGTCCGGATCTTCGCTGCTTCCACAGCTGTTTCTGTATCTCCAACTTTAGCTCCTTCCTCAGAAACCACCACTTTGGCATCTTTCACCAAAGCCATATCGGTGGTGGTACTGCCCATATCAATGACAAGTCCGCTGCCATTGCGGGCAAGAAATCTCCCTCCTATGGCACTGGCAGCAGGGCCGGATAGAACTGTTTCTACGGGTTTTTGCACTGCTTCTGTATAAGGCATCATCGTGCCATCACCACGTACAATCATGAGAGGTGCCTTTATGCCCATCTCCTGGAGGGAATACTGAACTGCCTGGATAAAATCCTGCATTACTGCAACCAGAGATGCATTGATGGCAGCGGTTGCAGCCCTTTTTATAGAGTTTAGCTTGGTAGAAAGCTGACTGGCCATTACAACAGGCAAATCACTATGACCTTTGATAATATCAAATGTTCTTTCCTCATGTTCAGGGTTTAACGGACTAAAGTAACTGGATACTGCTACAGCATCAAACTCAGACTCCCTCTCCCGAATCCATTTCTGGATACCTCCTTCATCCAGCGGGGCAGCCTCAATGCCCTGAGCATCATGCCCCCCTTTAAAATAGGAAATATTCCTGGTAGACAGCTTCTCTGTGAGCCGGTATTGTTCCACCAGTTCCCGGTCATAACCTATCAATAATAACCCAACCTTTCTTGCCTTACCTTCTGCCACCGAGTTGGTAGCCAACGTACTTGAGATACCCACCAGCTTAATATGATATTCTTGTTTAAGATTTAACTTTTTTAAAACCTTAATGACACCAATTTTAAGATCATCTCGCGTAGTGAGGGATTTAGCCGCCGAAACGACTTTCCTCGACTCGTAATGCAACAATACCCCGTCCGTAAAAGTTCCCCCTGTATCTATTCCTATTACATATCGGTCCATGTATTCCAATAATTTGAAAAACTTCTATCAACAAACAGAAACATGCAAACTAACCTATCCTATCCGGATCACGCAGGCCAATTATCATCCATCTACTTGCTTATGCCAGGTTCTCTATTGACTTTTGGCTTACCCTGCATTATCATACAGGTTACTTGTTTGCGGATTTTTTGATGTTCTCTTCTGCCTCCTTCAATATTCTTTCTATTTCCTGGTCGGCTTTGGCCGGGACCTTGTCTCGCGGTCCCTGATGGTTTTTGATCAGATCTCTTGTTTTTTCGTGTATTCGGTCTTTCATGGTCTTTTCTCCCTGTTCCACCCAGGCTTCATAGGAATTTCTGTCCATAAGGGAAGGTCGCCAATGATCTCTGAACCATTTCATGGTATGATCTTCATATAGATAATGTCCTCCGGGACCTACGTTATGGATTTGTTCTACAGCCATGGTCTCATCATCTACCTGTATGCCTTTCTCCACTATTCTGGCCATTCCAATCAGTTCGTCATCCATAACAGTCTGAAAGATATCTCCTGTAATTCCGGATTCCGTGTATCCGTTGTCATGAACAAAGTTGGCGCCACTCATCATGGCGGCATTGATTGAAAGGCTGGCTTCCATAGCCGACTGAACATCCATTTCCTTGGTATCGGTACAGCCAGAAGTAGAATACATGGGTAATCCGCAATAACGAACTACTTCTGTATGAGCAGCGCTAAGCAGGCTCAGCTCGGGTGCTCCATATGAATAAATGGAAAAACGCATGTCCAAAATAGACTGTACACCTCCAATAATAACGCAGGTTCCAGGGTTGATAAGCTGGGACGCAATAACCCCTACCATCGACTCAGAAAGCGCAACAACAAGCTGTCCGGCATGGGTAGCTGGCACCGTACCGCCACCGATAGCACACGGACTGTATACCTGTGGTATCCTGTGTTCAGCACAATACATACATTTGTCTATGGCATGATAATCACTCACCAGCGGAGATATCGGCTCACCGTAAAAGATATAATTCGGTTTTTGTCTAAATTCCTCCTCACCACCCGCCATAGCAATACCCATTCTGTGTATGTCGCGGCATCCTTCTTTACTGAATGACCAGCTCATGATGGGTGTGGTCGTATTCCGAACCATATCAGCAAACTCATATACATCAGCCAGTCCGTTCGTCACATCACTGATTGAACCCAACGACTGCACATATCCCATATTGGGCAGGGCATCACATACCCTGGCCACCAAAGATGCATCCTTCCTTAAATACAGACGCCTCTCCAGCGTCTCCGTATCAATAAAATTTGGAGGTGTAGGACCGGGTCCAAAATAACTGCGTTTCTTTTCTATAACAATCTTCTTGGATGTATCCCCATCCCAGGGAAAAATCTCAGTAACCGGAGGTACTGTTGACAATGCTTGCAATATCACTTCCGGGGAAAAATATACCTGTTTGCCATCGACCTTACAACCTGCCTTCTTGAATAATTCCCTTGCGCCCTCATGATGAACATGAGCCCCGGTATATTGTAAAGTCCGCATCATTGCATTGAATATCCGCTCCTTTTGATCCTCCGAAAGAATCTCGAAATGTGGACTTTCCTGAATGGTATAATTTGTTCTTTGAATCATAATGTATCAATTGTTTGAATTTGTTAAATACTTCGATACGAAATTCTCATACATGACTGGCATAAATTCTGGTTTAGCAATGCCAGCAGTAACAAATAATGAATGACCATAGATTGCTCCTACTATTCACTGCTTATTTGCTTTCAAGATCAATCAAGGTATCATCATGTTTTAAGCATGGCGCTTGTCAGCATCTTCCACGATCTTTTGAAGCTCCTTCTTAAGCTCCTTATCAATGGGTTCCGGCTCATAAGTATCCAATAGATGCTGTGTCTGTTCATTGACCCGGTCCGTCATTGATTTGCTTCCATTCTTTTTCCAGGTTTCATAGTCACTCCTATCCTGAAGTTCAGGTCTATACCATTCTTTCCAGAATTCATAGGTGTGATCGGTAGTAACATATTCCCCGCCCGGGCCTTGTTTTTCAATCAAATCCAGGGCAAGATGATCATCATCCGTATTGATTCCCCGGCCAAACTGCTTAACCATACCCATCATTTCCTGATTGAGCACCAGGCTTTCCAGGGAGGCATTGGTTCCATGATCAATATATCCTACATCATGAACCAGGTTGGCACCCGACAGGTAAGCGTAAAAAAGATTCATCATCTGTTCGGCAGCTGCTTGCTCATCAAGAACTTTTGCATCGGTGCAGCCACCAGTGGAGAACATCAGAAGGTTAAGCCATTTAGAAATATCTGTATTGGCTGCTGAAGCCAGAGAAAGTTCCGGTGCACCATAGGAATAAGTGGACATTTTCATATCCAGCAGTGTTGTAACCCCACCCATAATCAGTGGCATACCGGGTTGTTTCAGGTGGCATAATACGGTAGCCAGGAGGGTTTCAGACAGGGACTGGACCAACATACCTGCAAGGGTCGCCGGTGCTGTAGCTCCTGAGCTAGGACAGGGTGTATACATAGCAGGAATCTTTTTCTCTGCAGCAAGCAGCAGTTTCTCAACAGCTGTCCGGTCATTTTTTAAAGGTGAGATGGGTTCAATATAGGCTACAAAAAGCGGATTTAGTCTGAATTCTTCCTCTCCTCCCTGTATCAAACAGCTCATTTTCCAAAGGTCTTCCAAACCTTCCCCATCCACGCTGGTTAAAACCATAGGTTTGGTGCACCCCTCCAGCATAGCCATAAACTGATGCCGGTCATAGGTTTGGGGATTGGGTGCGTCACCTACAATACCATGCGACATAAAAAAATCATAATGGGATAAAGCATCTACAAATTTGGCAGCATTGTTGACATCCTGATAGGTTGTACGCCTTCTTTTTCCGGTTTCCCTGTCGTATGTGAATGGTAGGTCTGATCCCGTGCCAAATGCTACAGTATCTTTCTGTAGATGAAGAGAACGATTTCCGTTCCTCCCTTTTAATGTAATCTTCCTTGGATAAAAATTTAGTGCTTCCTCAACCATCGCAGCGGGTATGCGCACGTTGTTACCCCTGACCACCGCATGGCTGTTTTGAAACAATTCAAGCGCTTCATCCTGGTATACATTCCCTCCGGTCCTTTCCAGCACTTCCAACGCAGAATAAAAAATCTGCTCGATCTGGTTTTCTGAGAGAACCCTGAATCTGGTGGATTTATTAATGCTTTGATTCATCTTCATAATTATCGTACCCTTTCTGATTTAAATGTTGTCAATTCATGAAAGACCTGTAAAATAGGTCGAGATTTGATACATTTATTGTAAAATTCTAACCATAAGACTTTTACCCTTAATGTTGTTTAAGACTTCTTTTTTTCGTAGTATTCTTTGGTTATATCAACCGCACTTCCAGCATTCGGTGCGTAAAGATCCGCGCCGATCTCCTCGGCAAACTCTTCGGTAACAGGCGCTCCTCCAATAATAACAGCCACTTCATCGCGAATACCAGCTTCTTTAAGCGAATTAATAACCTCTCCCATTCGCGGCATCGTGGTGGTCAGCAATGCAGACATGCCTAGCAGATTAGGTTTATGTTCCTTAACTGCATTGATGAAATTTTCGTTGGACTGATCTATACCAATGTTGATCACTTTGTAACCAGCTCCTTCAAACATCATTCCGGCCAGGTCCTTTCCAATATCATGCAAGTCGCCTGCAACAGTCCCAATCACCATAGTACCGGCATTGCCCATGTCCGATTCTGACAGGTGAGGCCTCAGGATATCCATAGATTGGCTCATGGCTTTAGCACACCTGAGTACCTCAGGCATGAACATATCTCCGTCTTTCCAACGCTGGCCGACTGCATCCATTCCAGGTAGTAAACCCTGGTTGAGTATGTCCGCCGCGTTCGCACCGGAATTTAAGGTTTCCCCGGTAAGCTTTTTCAATTCTTCTACCTTGCCTGCCATTAAGGTTTCGGAAATTTTACTAAGATCTGTACTCATAATTCCTCCTATTATTTTATACCATTTTTATATACATAATACTTTCTACACAAATTTTCTGCCATTTGATCCGCGATAATCAATTCCAATGTAATAATCACAATAATATTATAATGTGCTAAATAACACGATATATTGTATATAGCAATTTAGCCAGAGGTTGTGCGTATAAGGATAGGTGATTGAAATACTTCCTGTAGAATTTTTTTTCTAAATATATCAAAACACT
>CAYYLT010000055.1:0-15057 GCA_964472385.1 uncultured Bacteroidales bacterium | reverse complement strand
AAGGTTCTGAGAATATGTTCAAAATTTATTGTACTAAGTTTTTAAACCGAACTCAACAGATGAATATATTAAAATCAATAGAAATTGCAGTTATATTTTTTTTGATAGCACATATCAATTCAGCTGCAAATGATTCGATTTATTCGAATGATCCTATACTTGCATTGCAGGGTAATGCCGAAGAGCGCAAGACTAAATGCACAAAGCGCGTGAAGATTAGGGTATGTTTGGGTTTGTGAAGCTATCTGACACCTATCGATTCCAAAAACGCATCGTACCCGGGTTCGCGTTGGAGAAAATCCCGGATGAGATCATTTTCTTCACGAGAGGCTCCTTTTTCCAGTACTTTCTGTTTGAGTTCTTTTCCCATTTTGGGATTCAGGGGACCCTGATCTTTAAATCGGGAGTACATGTCTTCGGCATATACTTTAGCCCACTTATAACCGTAATATCCTGCCGCATATCCATAAAGATGACCAAAGGCTGCTTCAAAATGGGTATCTTCCATGTACTCGAAAAGGGTAATTTTGTTTTGCAGTTCTTTTACTATCTCGGTGGTAGTGCGCGGGTCATTATCGGGGTCGTAGTGATCGTGGAAAGTCATGTCGAGCGTAGCGTAAAATATCTGCTGGAGGATAAAGAGCCCTGACCCTACATTCTTGGCATCCACCATTTTTTGATGTTGGGTTTCAGGAAGTGTTTCACCGGTTTGATAATGTTTTGCAAATAGCTTCAGGGAATCATACTCCCAGGCCCAGTGTTCAAAAAGTTGGGAGGGGACTTCCACAAAGTCTCTTTTGGTGCTGGTACCCGACTGGGCCGACAGGGGGGCTTTGGTCAGCAGGTCATGCATCAGGTGCCCGAACTCATGAAATAGCGTCACCACATCGGAATGTGGCAGCAGGGAAGGAGTATCACCGGAAGGCCTTGGAAAATTGGTCACCAGACTGGCCGTAGGCTTTTGATATCCCTGGGCTGTTTCCTTTCCGGGCATGATGGTAAAACAGGCTGCATGGTTGAACTTATTGTCCCTGGGAAAGAGATCGAGATAAAACCTGCCGGTTAGCGTGTTTTGAGCGTATACTTCAAAGAGCCGAACATCCTCATGCCATACCGGGGGATTGTCTACTTCTTTGAATTCAATGCCAAATAGCTGTCCGGCTACTGCAAATAAACCGTCAAGAACCCGGTTGAGCTCAAAGTAGGGCTTGATTGCCTCATCGTCTACATAATAGTCCTCTTTTAACATCAGCGTGGTGTAGTAAGTAGACTCCCAGGAGTGAACCTTTTGGGCGTTGGCGCCTCCTTTCTGCTTCTTTTTGTTCAGTAGTTTTTGGTAATCGTTTTGGGCTTTATTTTTTACTTTTTCCCGCAGGGTTTGCTCGAAATCCCATACCATAGCAGGATCTTTGGCCATCCGGTTTTCCAGTTTATAGGCTGCAAAAGTTTCGTAACCCAGTAATTGGGCCAATTGTTTGCGTTTTTTCAGTAGTTGAAGAAGCACAGGCAGGTTTTTGTCTGCGGCAATATTCTTGAATTTTTTGCTTAATGCTTTTCTCGCCCGGTCGGAGCGTGCATATTTCATGAAGGGGAAATAGGAGGGATAAGTCAGGTCAATCTTATATTTATTTTCCCCGATTTTACGGGCTTTTTTGTAGTCTTCCGGCAAACCTTCCATCTCTTTTTCTTCTAAATACAAGACATCCTGATGATTGCTGATGTTTGATTCAAACTGAAGTCCCAAATCAGCCATTTCATCCTGCAATTTTTGGATCTGTTCCCTTTTTTCTTCGGGCAAACCCAGGCCATTCTGCTCAAAAGTTCGCAAGGTATCCCGCAGGAATTTTTGATGAGCTTCCCCAAGATCTTTGATTTCAGCAGAACCGGAATAGGCTTCCATGGCCCGGTATAGATCCACGTTCATCTTGATACGGTTTTCAAGCCGGCTCAGTGCCTTGATGCTTTCCAGACTCTCCTCCCGTATCCCGGCTTCGGGATGAACGTAAGCCATCAGGAACAGGGACGCATGGATCTTTTCTACCTCATTGCTCAGATCATCAAAGCGTTTCAGGGTATTGTCAAGCGTATGATCCCCGTCTTTGACCTGAGTGATCTCCTTAACGATCCTTTCGGCAGAAGCGATAGCTCTCTCTCTCGCCTGCTTAATTTGTTCGGGGTTGATCTGCTTAAAATCAATAGCTGCATTAAAATCCGGGAACAGTATATTTTTATTCATAGGTTTGGTTTTTTGTTAATGGTTATGTATGATATGATTCGCTGTGTCACACCCAGCCCCCGATGTGTGTCTTTTGAAATACCACTGAAAACAGACCATGCAACAGTTATCGACGGCAATCTGATGTTAAGCCGGAAGCAAATATACAATTTGATTGGGCCGATGGTTCAAAATGACCAAAAAATGATATTTCATTTTCTATGGTTGCAGAAACTATTCATGCAAATGGTTGTGAGTTGAGGCGGACTAAAAATACAGGGAAAGTTTTTGATTCATGGATTAAAACTGTAATTTTGGCCAAAATCAATTTATAAAGCAAAAAACTTTTCCATTATGAAAAGAGACACCAGGACTTTTGATTTAATTGAACAGGAGCGGCAACGCCAGCTCAATGGTATTGAGCTGATCGCCTCCGAGAATTTCGTAAGCGAACAGGTATTAGAGGCTATGGGATCCCCCCTGACCAACAAATATGCGGAGGGGTATCCCGGCAGGCGTTATTACGGAGGCTGTGAAGTGGTGGATCAGTCGGAACAACTTGCCATAGATCGTATAAAACAACTATTCAATGCTGAATATGCTAATGTTCAGCCTCATTCCGGAGCACAGGCCAATGCGGCTGTTTTTCTGGCAACCCTAAAACCCGGCGATACCATTATGGGACTTGATCTTTCGCATGGCGGACATCTGACCCATGGTTCACCGGTAAACCTGTCGGGAAAACTTTATCATGCTGTTTCCTATCAGGTTAAGAAGGATACCGGCTTGATAGACTACGATCAGATGGAGGAAGTAGCTAAAAAAGAGCAGCCTGCATTGATCATCGGCGGTGCCTCGGCATATTCACGCGATTGGGATTATGAGCGTATGCGGGCTATAGCCGATGAGATTGGTGCATTGTTCATGGTAGATATGGCCCATCCGGCTGGATTGATCGCCACCGGCCTGCTGAAAAATCCGCTGGAATATGCTCATATCGTGACATCTACAACCCATAAAACCTTGCGCGGACCAAGAGGTGGAATCATCCTGATGGGGAAAAATTTTGAAAATCCCTGGGGCCTGAAAACCAAAAAAGGCACTGTCAGAAAAATGTCCGGGTTGCTGAATTCAGCAGTATTTCCAGGAACACAGGGTGGCCCGCTGGAACATGTGATTGCCTCCAAGGCCGTCTCTTTTGCCGAGGCGCTGGAACCTGAATTTAAAGACTACCAGCAACAGGTGCAGAAAAATGCCCGTGTGATGGCAGAAGCGTTTGGGGAGAAAGGATATAAAGTGATCTCTGGTGGTACGGACAACCATTCCATGCTCATCGATCTCAGAACCAAAGTGCCCGATATTAGCGGTAAAGAAGTGGAAGACGCGCTGATCAAAGCCGATATTACCATTAACAAAAACATGGTGCCTTTTGATTCCCGGCCTCCCCTGCAGGCATCCGGTATGCGACTGGGAACGGCAGCCATTACCACCCGTGGTATCAAAGAAGAACAGGTTAAGCTGGTCGTGGAATACATTGATAAGATCATCACCAACATACAGGATGAAAACATCGTCCAGGATATCAAATGGAAAGTGCATGAAACCATGAAACAATATCCGTTGTTTGCCTATTAATGGTTTATATACAGGTAATGGGAGATAAGTGCCGGATAATGAGGTGTTCAGTGTACAGTGTAAGTATTTGAACTCCTCTTTTTCATTTGGATAAAGGTTAATTATGGGTTTGTGCTTAAGTTAGATGATATTTCAAGGTTCGTATATTGTGCTTCTCCACCATGGAACCTGCATGCTTTATTCATCTCCTTGTTGTGTAAAAATGGTGCATGCAGGTTTCATTTGTATCTAACTTTATGGATTGGTATATTCTTTTAGCAGTAGTAGGTGTCGGGTTTCTGGCGGGATTTATCAATACCCTGGCAGGAAGTGGATCACTGCTTACCCTTCCCATGCTTATGTTTTTGGGATTACCTGCCAATGTGGCGAACGGCACCAACCGTATTGCTATTTTTTTGCAGAATGTAGTTGGTGTAGGGAGTTTCAGGCAGCAGAAAGTCCTGGACACCCGTATGGGTATATGGCTTGCTTTGCCTGCTGTTATCGGTTCACTTGCCGGTGCCCAAATTGCGGTGGGACTGAATGAAGCTCTAATGGAGCGCATTATCGGTATAATGCTGGTTGTCATGTTTTTTGTAATCCTTTACAAGCCCGGTCAATGGGTAAAGGAGCAGTCCGGAAAATCAACCGCCAGACCCAGCCTGCTGCAGTTGTTCATTTTTTTTGTTATCGGTATTTATGGCGGCTTCATTCAGGCTGGGGTTGGTATCTTCCTGCTGGCAGGATTGGTGCTTGGGGCAGGATTAGATGTGATCCGCGCAAATGCGGTTAAGCTGCTGATCATTTTGATCTATACCCCCTTTGCCATAGCCATTTTTATGATGAATGACCAGATTAACTGGAAAATCGGTCTGATCCTGGCCGTAGGAAACATGCTGGGCGCCTGGGTGGCCTCCAGATTTGCCGTTTCCTGGGGAGCCCGTTATGTTCGGTATATTCTCCTTGCAGTGATCTTTGGCTCTGCCCTGAAGCTGCTGGGAGTATTTGAGCTGTGGGGGGTTGAATAAAAGGATCGGGATCATACAATAGTATAATTCGGGTCTGTCCATAAAATCCAATATGATTGATATCCGGTAGCATAGGGTTGTGGTTATGTTGATTCTCTGGTGCAATGCAAAGGTATGCAAGATAGTACTAGTATTGGTATCCTGAAAGCACCTGTTTAGCTGTTTGTGTGGTTTATTGTCGTTGAGCCGTTTGGGCTCTGTTTACATTCTCTGCTTTGCTGGTCAGAAGAAGCAGAATACATATAATCCCCAAACAAATGCCTGAACTTAAGTCGTAATGCCCGGTAATATCATGGGAAAGGCTGAAAAAATACGGACCCATCGAACTGGCAATAACTGCCCAGCCCAGGGCATAACCCGATATGGCACCCAGGTTACTTATTCCGAAAAATCTCGGCCAAGAGACTGCCGTCAATACACTAAATAAACCCATCGACATTCCGTAACCGATAATGATCATTATATAGGCAAATGGAGAAGTGCTTAACAGAATTATTGACAGAAGCGTGAGGAATAAGCCGCTCAACATAATCATCAATAAATATTTGAGTTTGATATAATCACTGATATAGCTGCTTCCAAAATTCAAAACAATAGAAATGACAGAGCCGGGTAGAAAAATCTCGACAGCTTTATTCTGACTCATACCGGAGACTTCAAATATAGAGGCGATATGAAAGGTCAATGATGTGATGATCAATGCATGCATGGCAAGGGCAATATTAAACACCCAGAAGGAATACGTTTTTTTTGCTTCCTGGAGGGTGAAATCCTTTAGGTTTCGTGTGGATCTTGATCTTTTTTTTGTCAGGTCCTTTTTTGTACCGTCAACATCACAATTGGAATGCATTGGATTATCCCTGAAAAAGCTAAGGACGAGCAAAGGAAAAGCCAGTCCAACGATTAATGCCGTAACCATCCAGGTCTCTCTCCAACCTATTGTTTGAATGCCTTCATTGAAAATTTGGGGGGCTATGGAGAATGAAAAAGCCACGAATATCCCTAGAAAACCATTGGCCAGTCCACGGCGGTTTTCAAACCATTTCATGATCATGTTCCTGCTTGTCATGGTCAGTACCCCCTGTCCGAAAAATCGCAGGGTAAAGAAACCGATCACACAAAGCACAAGGGTAATAATGGTTTTGTTGAATAAGGGAAAGGCACTACTGATGAATGCAGCAATATGGTCGATATGGGTCAGGTACACCAAGACCACACCAATCATCACAGCAGCTAACATGGCAATCACCCGGGCTCCGTATAAATCATAGAGTTTTCCAGCACGGGCAACGAGCAAGCCACTCAAAAGCGTACCGCCCATATAAGCCATGCTTAGCTGGTTCCTTGTCAGATTGAAATCTTCTATCAGGTAATCTGTAAATGCAGAAACTCCAATTGTTTGACCCGGTACACTCATCACAAAGCCGATCGTTCCGATGATTAGGATCATCCAGGCATACGGAAAGGGAAATCGTGCCGGACGAAAGGGAAATTCGGGTTTAATATATTCTTTGCGCATTTACATTTGTTTTTTGGGCTCTGCAAAGAAAGTAAAAGATTGGCAATGGCATTCCATTACAGGTAAAAAGTTTGCAGGAAAATGAGAGAATGGGAGTGGGGAGAATGTTGGAATGGGTTTCTGGTTTCTGGGGAAGCTAATGCGTCAATGCGGGAATAAGTTGCTCGATGCCGCCCTCAATGACCCTCAATGACCATGAATGATTATCAATGACCATGAATGAAGGACTGTATTTGGCTATTGTTGTATCAACTTCCCTACAGGCTTTCCAGGTATTCCTCAATATATTCTGCTGCCTGTATACCGGAATAAGTAGCCGTTACCACCAGATTGGCACCTTCCCGGGCATCGCCTGCTACAAATACCTTTTTGACTGAGGTTTGCAGTTTGGAGTCACCTTTTACATTGCCCCGCCGGTCATAGGTTACATTTAAACTGTTGAGCAATCCTTCATGAACGGGATGGACGAAACCCATTGACAGCAATACCAGGTCTGCTTTGATGGTACGTTTGGTTGAGGGAATTTCTTTCATCTGCATGCCTCCATTGGGATCTTTTTCCCATTTTACGTCTACCAGTCCGATTTTCCGAACTTTATTGTCGGCACCGGTGAATTTTTTGCTGGCTACGCTCCACATTCTTTCACAACCTTCCTCATGAGAGGAGGAGGTTTTCAGTACTTTCTCCGGCCACGGCCAATTACTATTAAAACCTATTTTCTCCTGTGGTTTGGGGAGGATTTCCAGTTGCGTTACGCTAAGGGCTCCCTGACGGTTGGCGGTACCCACACAATCAGAACCTGTATCTCCTCCGCCAATAACCACTACATGTTTGTTTTTGGCGTTAATTTCGGGGTTTCCGTTAAGAAATTGTCCCTTATTGGTTTTGTTCTGATACGTAAGAAAATCCATAGCGAAGAAAATACCGTTGAGCTCACGGCCGGGTATCTTCAGGTCTCTGGGTTGCTGAGCTCCGATAGCCAGACAGATGGCATCAAAAGAATGCAACAGGTCATTGGCTGAAATATCTTGGCCTACGTTAATATTGGTTCGGAAAGATATTCCTTCTTCGCGGAGGATGTTCAATCTGCGGTCAATAATACTCTTACTCAGTTTAAAATCGGGTATTCCGTAGCGTAACAAGCCTCCAATGGCATCATCCTTTTCGAATACTTCAACCCGGTATCCTCTGCGGTTAAGCCTTGTGGCCACTGACAGACCGGCAGGGCCGGAACCAATGACGGCTACTTTTTTGTCCAAACGGGTTAGTGGAGGCCTGGGTTTGATCAAACCGTCAGAAAAAGCCCTTTCAACTACTGAAGCTTCATTTTCCCTTATGCTTACTGCATCGTCATTTATGGCAAGGGTACAGCTTGTTTCACAGGGTGCAGGACAAACCCTTCCGGTGAACTCCGGGAAATCATTGGTGGAATGCAATATATCGCTCGCCTCTTGCCAGTCTCCTCTGTAAATGGCATCCTGCCAGTCGGGGATATTGCTGTGTACCGGACAGGCCCAGTGGCAGAAAGGAACCCCACAGTCCATGCACCTGGCTGCCTGAAGCTTCCGATCTTCTGTATTGAGGGTTTGTTCTACTTCGCCGTAGTCATGTACGCGCTCCATTTTAGGCCGCATACCCGCTTCTTTCCTTTTTATCTTGATGAATCCTTTTGGATCTCCCATAGTCATTCGTTTTTTGAACATTTTACATGATCTCTCCGAAGATACCAGTCTCCCGGAAGAATATTCACCCGGTTATGGGTAGTTTACTGGCTACTCATGCTCCGGAAGATATTTGTTGATTTTCTGGTTCAGTTCCTGAAGTTTTTTCTCTTCCAAATATCGTTTGTATTCGAATGGGATAACTTTGATGAAAAACTTCAGGTTTTCTTCCCAATTGGAGAGTATATCATCTGCAAGGCGGCTTCCGGTATACCTGTGATGATTTTGTATCAACTGTTTTAGGGTGATGAGGTCTTCAAAATCTTCGATGATCTCGAGGTTAACCATTTCCATATTGCAGAAATAATCCAGATCTCCTTTGGGATTGTATACATAAGCAATACCTCCGCTCATACCGGCAGCCATATTTCTGCCGACCTCACCCAGGATGACTGCTACACCACCTGTCATGTATTCGCAGCAATGATCTCCTGCTCCTTCAACGATGGCAGTAGCGCCACTATTTCTGACGCAAAAACGTTCTCCACACAGTCCGTTAATATATACTTCTCCTCCCGTGGCCCCGTAAAGGGTTGTATTGCCAATGATGATATTTTCCGAAGGATCAAAAGCTGCGTTATCTGAAGGTTTGACTATAATTTTCCCTCCTGACAATCCTTTACCCATATAGTCATTGGATTGTCCTTCTAGTTTAAATGTAATACCTGTCTTGAGAAAAGCACCGAAGCTTTGTCCGGCGGAACCTTTGAAATTACACTTTATGGTATCTTCGGGAAGCCCTTTTTCTCCATATGTTTTGTCTACCTGGTAAGAAAGCATGGCACCAGTAGAGCGATCGGTATTTTTAATCACATGGTTGATCTCCACCGGCTGGCCAAACCGCAAGGCGGACTCGGCTTTTTGGATAAGCCGGCGATCCAGCAGGTCGTTGGGCAGAGGTTTCTGGTTCACCAACTTACGAATGCCATATTCTTTGGCTTCGGGTGGAAAATAGACGATATCGTTCAGCGATACATTTTTTAGTTTCCAGTGATCGATATCTTTTCGCTGATGGAGCAGGTCAGCACGTCCTATGATCTCATCCAGCGTTGCGTAACCCAGCTGAGCCAAATATTGCCTGACCTCTTCGGCCAGGAATCTGAAATAGCGGATCACATGTTCGGGCTTTCCAATGAAGCGCTCCCTCAGTTTGGGATCCTGGGTACATACACCTACCGAGCAGGTATTTAAATTGCATTTTCTGAGTAGTATGCATCCTACGGTTACCAGCGCACCGGTAGCAAATCCATATTCCTCGGCTCCGAGCAGGGCAGCGGTAATGATATCACGGCCTGTTTTTAGCTGTCCATCGGTATACAGCACCACTTTATCCCTCAGGTTATTGATAACCAGAGTTTGTTGGGTTTCGGAAAGTCCAATTTCCATGGGCAGGCCGGCATGCAATATGGAACTGAGGGGGCTGGCCCCTGTGCCGCCTTCCGATCCGCTTATGGCGATCGAATCTGCACCCCCTTTGGCTACACCGGCTGCTACCGTACCAACACCAAACTCTGAAACCAGCTTGACATTGATCTTTGCTTCGGGATTAACATTTTTCAGGTCAAAGATGAGCTGAGCCAGATCTTCAATCGAATAGATATCGTGATGGGGCGGGGGTGAGATAAGGGTAATGCCCGGGGTAGAATTCCGGGTTTTGGCAATGATATGATCTACCTTGGTGCCGGGCAATTGTCCGCCCTCTCCGGGTTTAGATCCTTGCGCTATTTTAATCTGTATCTCATCGGCATTAACCAGATAATGCGTGGTTACCCCAAAACGTCCGGAAGCGATCTGTTTAATGGCGCTTCGCCTGTTTTCACCGTTGGCAGAAACGTGAAAACGGGATGGATCTTCTCCGCCTTCACCAGTATTGCTCTTACCGCCGATGTAGTTCATGGCAATGGCCAGGGTTTCATGAGCATCTTTGCTCAGCGATCCGAATGACATAGCCCCTGAAGTAAATCGCTTCATGATAGATTCGGCGGATTCCACCTGGCTGATATCTATGGGATTTTTTCTAAAGTCGAGAAAACCTCTTAAAAAGCTTGGCGCTTGTGTAAAGCGGTCAGCAGACTCCGAAAATTTTCGATAATGCTCAGGGTCGTTTTTTCTTACAGCGTGTTGTAAGTAGCCAATAACCTCAGGATTCCATGCATGTTCCTCTGAGTCATACCGGTAGTATGAAGTACCCTGAAATTCTTTGTTGAAATTTATCCTTCGGTTGCTAAAGGCGTTGGCGTGGGGTATGAGATTTTCCCTGGCTATTTCTTCCAGGCCCAGCCCCTCAATAGCTGAAGCTGTACCGGTAAAATATCTGCTGATGAATGCTTTGTTCAGTCCGATGCATTCGAATAACTGAGCACCACGGTAGCTGCGCAGGGTGGAAGTGCCCATTTTTGACATGACTTTAAAGATCCCTTTCCTTACAGCTTTGGTATAATTGGCTTCTGCTGTAAAATAATCCATCTGCAACTTCTGTTCTTTTACCAGCTGGTCAATCACTGCGAATACCATGTATGGATTGATGATGCTGGCACCGTATCCGAAAAGCAGTGCAAAATGCATCACTTCACGGGGCTCGGCACTTTCGATTACGATATCGATTTGTATCCGCTTTTGTTTTTTTATTAAATGATGATGTACCGCTGAAACAGCCAATAATGAGGGTATGGGTGCATGATCCTTATCAATGCCCCGATCGGATAGGATAATGTAATCTTTTCCTTCATCTACTGCTTGTTCCGCCTTATGGCATATTGCATCCAATCCCTCCTGTAAACCTTCCGCACCGGAATGGGCATCAAATAATATGGGAATGGTGGTGGTGTAAAATCCTTTGTATTTAAGATTTTTCAGTATCTCGAGATATTTATTCGTGATAACCGGATTTAAAAATTTAATCATCCGGGCATGATCGGGAATGTCATTGAGAAGATTTTTCTGGTGGGAACCAATATATCCGGTCAGGGTCATGATCACTTCTTCCCTGATGGGATCGATAGCTGGATTGGTTACCTGCGCGAAATGCTGGCGAAAATAGTTGAACAACCGCTGGGGCATTTTGGAAGCGACTGCCAGTGGTGTATCATTGCCCATCGAGCCGACGGGCTCTTTGCCCTCATTGGCCATAGGACGAATAATGTGTTTGATCTCATCCATGGTATACCCGAAGGTAAGCAGTGTCTTGTCGTGATCCTCCTGAAGGGCAATGGGTACATTTTTCGCCAGCGGGATGTCGTCGAGGGTGATTTCCTTTTCATGCAGCCATTTGGCATAAGGTTTTTGATTGGCCAGTTGCTGTTTTACTTCTGGGTCATAATATATTTTGCCATTTTCGGTATCCAGCAGCAGAATTTTACCTGGTCTGAGGCGTCCTTTTTCTTTTATTCTGCTGTCGGGAATTTCCAGTACGCCAACCTCCGAGCTCATGATCATCAGATTATCATCCGTAAGCAGGTAGCGTGAAGGCCTCAGTCCGTTTCGGTCCAGCAAACCACCAATATACCGACCATCGGTAAAAAGTACAGCAGCCGGACCGTCCCAGGGCTCCATGAATGTGGAGTGATATTCATAAAAAGCTTTGACATTATCGGGGATAGGATTTCGCGCATTCCAGGATTCCGGAATGAGTATAGCCATGGCATGGGGCAGGGATTTGCCGGATTGTACCAGAAATTCCAGCGTATTATCCAATGCGGCTGAGTCACTTTTATCCGGCTGGATGACCGGGAGGACTGCGTTTATTTCATCGCCCATCATTTCCGATTTCAAAAGGGATGACCTGGCATGCATCCAATACTGGTTACCTTGTACCGAATTGATCTCCCCGTTGTGGCAAAGCAAACGGAAAGGCTGCGCAAGATCCCAGGTGGGAAATGTGTTGGTGCTGTATCTGGAATGCACCAGAGCAATAGCGCTCTCAACAAGCTCCTGGTTCAGATCCTTGTAAAATTCCCTTAACTGAAGTGACGTAAAAAGCCCTTTGTAAATCACCACCCGGGTAGACAAACTGACCACATAAAACCGGTCCTTATCACTGAGCTTGGAGCTTTCAATGGCTTTCTCCAGTTTTCGCCGAAGCACGAACAATTTCCTTTCCAAAACTTCCTGAGGAAAGTTGCCTTTAACGAAGATCTGGCGGATGATTGGCTGTTCCTGCCTGGCCAGATCACCAATGGCCTTGGCGTTAACCGGCACATCCCTGATCTGGATCATCTCGAGTTCCATTGCTTTAGCCAGTTCAGTGAGCTTTGTCAGACAAAACCCGGCTTCTTTATCTGTTTGAGGCAGAAATAATATACCTGTACCATAATTTCCTGCTTCGGGAAGGGGGATCCCTTCATTGACATAGAAGTCATGGGGTATTTGAATGGTAATACCTGCACCGTCTCCCGTGTTGCTGTCCGCACCTTCCGCTCCTCTGTGGCGCAAATTTGCCAGTACTTCCAAACCTTTCTCTATGATGGCGTGGGACTTTTTCCCTTTTACATGCGCTACAAATCCAATTCCGCAATTATCATGCTCATTGGCAGGGTTGTATAATCCATTGTGTTGGGGTAAATAGGCCATAATGTTGTTTTTTTTGTCAATGCAATCATCTCACCTTCCTTGTTTGCTTGCGATATAAACATACCTTGGTCACGAGCAAAAGGATGAGCGGCTAGTTCATTATTCTTATCCTGGAAGGGGGTTTTGTTCTCCTGGTTTAACGGAGAAATAATTATTCAGCTGGCAAAGATAATAAAATCCCTGCAAACCGAAAAATTATCCTTTGTGATCAATTCTGTAAGTCTATCCTGCATGAATAACACAGGCTGTAATCCACAAATCAAATTTAGTTGACTTTATGGACATACTATATTGTATAAAAGATTAATATATCAAAACGTTGTATAACTTTTTCGGAGTAAACACCCCTTCAATGGTTAAACGATATAATGGACGATTTGTTTATCCATATAACCTGTATTGTTCACAAATTACCAACTACCGCCGGCTCCACCACCACCGAAGCTTCCACCACCAAAACCACCGAAACCGCCACCGCCCCCAAATCCGCCAAAACTACCGGATCCGGAGCTGAAATTACTGAATGATCCGTGTTGTCTTCCTGATGCTGCTCCCATCATCGTCAGGGCAGCCAGAAAGGGAACACCATGGCCCATGGAATAATGCCTGGCTCTTCTGATCCGGCCTATCACAGAGAAAACAATGACCAGCAGAAATAATAAACCAATCGGGTATGGAGCCTTGGTTTGTTTTTCACCCCCCGTCCTTTTGCTGTATTCCTGTGCTGTATACTCGCCTTTTGTGAGATCGATCAGTACATTTGTTGCCTGATCCAGGCCCTTGAAAAAATTGCCCTGCTTAAAACTGGGTATGATCTCCTGATCAACAATCCGGTGGGCAATGGCATCCGGAACTGCGCCTTCCAGACCATAGCCGGTTGCAATAAATACTTTGTTGTTTGCGGGATTTACGAGTATCAGGATGCCGTTATCCCTGCCTTTCTGGCCAATACCCCATTGTTCGGCTAATCTTACTGCATAATCCGAAATGGCATAACCCTGTAAATCATTCAGGGTGACGATAGCAATTTGTGTAGAGGATTGCCGGTTAAAGCGAACCAGCTTTTGCTCAAGCTGTTGCTTCTCTTCCTGGTTAAGAAAATTAGCAAAATCGTTGACCAACCGGGGAGGTTGTGGACGAGGAGGAAACGATTCCTGCTGCGAATAGATATTAACCGTACTGATTAAGAATAAAAACAGGATTAAAAGGCTTAAGGATGTTTTTTTTATCATTTTTTGCGCTATTTGAAGTTTGTCCGTAAGGTGCGATAGATTGAAAAGACGCTTTATTATTCTTTTCCGAAGGAAATGTCATTGGACAATTCATTCACATCATCCCGCTGATAAGGAAAATATTGTTTAAGGGCTTCTCCGGCCATACGAATGCCTTTGCCAATGCCTTCGGCATGGTTGTTGTTTTTAAACGATTCCAGTACCTTATCCCGGATATCATCCCAGAAATCTTCCGGTGTAACCGCATTGATTCCTGCATCACCCAAAATGGCAAATTTGCGGTTGTTGATGGCCAGATAAAACAGCACACCATTGCGCTTTTCGGTTTTGTGCATTTTAAGTTTTTGGAAAATATATGCGGCACGATCCAAAACATCGACCTTGCAGTCCTTTTCAACATGAAGGCGTATCTCACCTGATGTATTTAGTTCTGCTTCCCGGATCGCATCGGTAATGATCTGCTTCTGCGCTTTGGTAAAAAAATTGGCGGGTTTCATTTTTTTTGACTATTGCGTTTAAAATTGAACATCTGGCGCTGCTTCAGCCCCTTCCTGCGATTTGAAATAAACCTCTTCCTCAAAGCCAAACATATTGGCGTAAAAAGTCTGGGGAAATTGCTTGATATAGGTGTTATACTGCTGGACGGACTGGTTAAATCTCCTTCTGGCCACGCTGATCCGGTTTTCAGTACCCTCCAGCTGGGCTTGCAGATCCCTGAAGTTTTGGTTGGCCTTGAGCTGAGGATAACGTTCCACAACTACCATCAATCTGGATAAAGCAGAACTTAAAGCTCCCTGGGCCTGTTGGAATTGTTGCAATTTCTCAGGGGATAAATTGTTTGCATTGATATTGGTAGAGGCTGCCTTTGACCTGGCTTCAGCTACATTCTGAAAGGTTTCCTGCTCATGCTCGGCATAACCTTTAACCGTGTTTACCAGGTTGGGAATCAGATCTGCCCTGCGCTGATATTGTGTTTCAACCTGCGACCACTGCTGTTGTACGGATTGTTCCATCTGCACCATCTTATTGTAAGCGCTTTTAATCGATGAATATACGATCAAACCAACAATAACGATGATGCCTATTGTTATCCATGATTTTTTGATTTTCATCTGTTTAAAATTTTTGTCGTTAAAAAAATGCCAAAAATTTTGGCACA
>CAYYLT010000054.1:0-15113 GCA_964472385.1 uncultured Bacteroidales bacterium | reverse complement strand
CTTATATACTTTTATTTATAGATATTTATTCATTTTTTATGAATAATGCAGGCTAGCTGCCGGAAACCAGTAATAAAGCGGGGCTTTTATTCCATTACCATCAGATTACATCCACGAACATCACTATAATCAAAACGTCCGAGCACCTCAAATGATCCCTGGTCATGCAAACGTCCCAAATCTTTGGTTTCAATAAAAGAGCAGGAATATAAATTGGCCATGTCAATTACATTGATCCCACCGCTTTTGCCGGTGCCAAGGTATTGAAAAGGATCATAAACATCCCTTATCATGACTTTCATCCATGGCGGTGTATGAAACATGCCTGACTCCTTTGCATAAGCCTGGGATAACAATTCGGTCATACCATATTCTGAATGAATACGCCTGACACCAAATCCCTTCATAAGTATGGCATGGAGCTTCTCTCGCGTGATCTCCTCCCGGCGTCCTTTCATTCCGCCCGTCTCCATAACGGTTGTATTTTTCAACTGCAATTTGCAGGATTCCACCAGATCAAGCAAGGCATAGCTTGCGCCAAACAAAAGGATCTTCTGATGCCGGTCCATTAAGCTTTGAAGTTTATCCACCAGAGCAGGATAATTGTGGAGGTAAAAACCACTTTCAGGATGACCTGTTTGTTCAATAAGCTCATGTACCATAAATATCAGGGAGGAATGTCGTTGTTCAACATATCCCGGAAGGACCGCAAGAATACAATAGTCCTTGAGGGATCCGTAAAAACGTTCAAAAGTTTGCAGAAAACTCTTCCGGTATAAATCCAAACGCCTGACATAATGCATGCTTCTCTCCATACCTGTAGTGCCACTGCTAATAAATACTTGCTCCCACTGGTCATTTCCGCACAAAACACGATGTCTTCTGAAAAATTCTACGGGAAGAAAAGGTATATGCTCTATTGCTTTCACTTTTGCAGGATCAACTCCTAAAAGCTCGCAATAATTATTGTAAACCGGATTGTTATAAATCTGATAATGAAATACAGAAAGGGCAATACGTTCAAAATCCCTTTCTGACTGAATGTTAAACAAATTTTCTTCCAAAATCCGGGGGTGGTCCATCCGGCTCATAATTCATTAAAATGCTTCCTGAAGGCCTGGCTGATATCTTCCATTACATCATCACGCATATCGGGAGAATAGATCCTGATGATCTCCTTGGGTTCTCCTCTTTTGGAAATAGAACCCAAAGCCCTGTCAAAATTGGGATAACGTGTATCCTTTTTGGCTTTGCGGGTTATCTCTTCCAACTCTTCCCATTTCATTTTTCTGGGTACTTCTACATAACCAATAAACGCATCATCCAGATCGGTATAAACTCCTTCCTGTATTTCCTCCAGATGAAAAAACTTTTTAATATGAATCCATGCATAATCCTGGATGCTTTCCCTAAAAGGATGCATCTTTATGCCTTCATATTCATAGGCCCTGATAAGCCCGGAAAGTATCTGCGTGGAGATGTTCCTCAATCGAATGGTATAATAGGTGTTTTCATCAATACGGATTTCACCCAAAGCAGATGCAATTTCTTCTTTCATCTGAGATTCAGCGCACTGTGCAGCAATCTTAATATCCTGATCCAACCTGTCTGCTTTGACAGCAACATAATAAAACTTCACAAAGCTCGATTTTTGCTTGAAAGTAGCATCCGGAAAAGGATCTGTTGACTCCAGAACAAGATAGTTCTTCAACGATTTGTTCTTTACATTGCGGACATACTCCTTTTTGGTAATAGTGCCCGAAGCACTTAATACATGGCTCTCTGTCATAGCTTTATAGATTTATTCCTTTTTTGAACTTCAAAAGGTATGCATTATTATCGAAAACCAACATGAAAAAGCATTGAAAATTTCGATTGCTGTGTCGAACTGTTAATAATCAATTGGTTTTTCTGCATTTTCTAACGTTAAAAACCCCGGGATGTTACATTTTTACCCCCAAAGCTGTCAAAGGCTATGAGATACAGAGTCTTGCCATAGAGACTTTTCCAGCCAAACACTAATCCGGGCAAAGCAACAATAAAAAAAAGGCTGTTCAGAAAAATCCGAACAGCCTTTTTTTTTGATGAGCAATACAGATCCATTGATCAATCGGATCTGTATTTACAGCAATTGGGCAAGGCAGCATAGGCCTTATCCGAAGCTTTAACCTTTTCCGTATCATGGCCTGCTTTTGCAATGGTTTTGTAAACTTGTTTTTTGCTTACCTTTTCATCATCATACGTTAAGGCCAGCTTATGAGATGCTTTATTCCAACTGGCTTTACTCACACCTTTTACAGAGGTGGCTGCTTTCTCGATACGATCTTTACACATCGAGCATTTACCCTCTACCATAAAGCTGGTTTTGACATAATCGCCGGCAGAAGCCATTGTTTTGTCATCTTTGGTGCACTCAGAACCGGCTTTGGCTTTGTCCTTCTTCGCGCACTCAGTTTTGGCTTTCGCCTGGTCTTTGTCCTTGGAACACTGGGCGTTCGATTGAACAGGACTTATCAGCAGGATGCCCAGCATAAGTCCGAAACTTGCAAATAATGTTTTCATAGTAATAAAATTTAGATTCAACATGCATATTAATGATAATTATTATAAATCGTTAATCTTCAATCCCTTCATAAGGCTTTTGCTTTTAATCTGAGGCTGTTCATTACGACCGATACAGAGCTAAAAGACATGGCGCCCCCTGCGATCATCGGGTTAAGCAGGAAGCCATTAACCGGATAGAGAACGCCTGCCGCAATGGGTATCGCAATTATGTTGTAAAAAAAGGCCCAAAAGAGATTTTGTTTGATGGTCTTTAAGGTGGATCTTGACAGATTGATGGCCGAACGGATTTTTTCCAGATCTCCTTTGACCAGGGTTATCTGTGAGCTTTCAATGGCCACATCCGTACCCTTGCCCATGGCTATACCAATATCTGCCTGAGCCAGTGCAGGGGAATCGTTGATCCCGTCGCCCACCATGGCCACACGATGACCTGAACGTTGCAATTGCTTAACGTATTCGAGCTTCTCCCGCGGCATTACTTCTGCCTTATAATGATCAATACCCATTTCCTTTGCCACCTGTTGGGCAGCCTGCTCACGATCACCGGTCATCATATGCACCTCAATACCAGAATCATGTAAATCCTTCATGGCTCTGAGAGAGGTGGGTTTGATCCGGTCCGAAACCTCAAAAAACAATTCAAGCACTCCATTTCTGGCAACAAATACCTGCGAGGCAGTTTGCTGGTGTTCCGTTTTTATCGTTCCCTCAAGGTGCCCAGGAACAGCGATCTGATTTTGCTGCATCAGTGACTGGTTGCCGATCAGCAATATATCCTGCCCGAGGGTAGCCTGAATACCCTGCCCCGTATGATAATCAAATGCATCGACGTCATATCCGTTATGGGCTGTATTGCGCAAATATGCTGTGATGGCCCCGGCAAGGGGGTGTTCTGATTTCGACTCAATGGTATAAACCAGGTTGAGAAGTTTTTGGTCTTGCCTGGCTGATAACCATTTCATTTGCGAGACCGCAGGCTGACCGGTGGTAAGGGTTCCCGTCTTATCAACAACAATGGAGTCTATGTGGTTAATCTTTTCAAGAACAGTGGCATCTTTAATTAAAATTCCATTTTCAGCTCCTTTACCGATACCGACCATCAGGGCGGTGGGTGTTGCCAGGCCGAGGGCACAAGGACAGGCAATAATCAGAACCGTAACCAGGGTAACGAATGCATACGTAAGTTGCGGTGAAGGGCCTGCAATATACCATATCAATGCGCTGATAATGGAAATGACAATAACGCCGGGGACAAAGATACCTGCTATCCTGTCAGCCACCTTTTGAACGGGTGCTTTGCTGCCCTGTGCTTCTTTTACCATCCGGATGATCTGCGAGAGCATGGTATCTGAACCCACCTTTTCAGCGCGCATACGGAAACTCCCTGTTTTGTTAAGCGTTGAACCTATTACCCGCTCACCCTGGCTTTTTTCAACCGGCAATGGCTCACCCGTGATCATGCTTTCGTCAATCGAAGAATAACCATCAACAATCTCACCATCAACAGGAATTTTCTCTCCAGGCCTGACCTGTACCACATCATTCATCCGAACCTGATCAACGGGGGTCTCTACTTCCTCTCCCTGGCGTATCACTTGAGCCGTTTTCACCTGCAATCCCATGAGTCTTTTGATGGAATCAGAAGTATGGCTCTTGGCTTTTGCTTCAAAATACCGCCCCAGCAAAATCAGGGTGATGATCACTGCAGCAGCTTCAAAATACACATGCGGGGTTATTCCTCGTGATAACAAATACTCAGGGAAAAAAGTATTGAAAAGACTGAACACAAAAGCTGAACCGGTACCTAAAGCGACCAGTGTGTCCATGTTAGCTGAACCGTGACGAGCCTGTTTCCAGGCAATCTGAAAAAATTCACGCCCAAACCAGGCAATGACAGGGAGGGTTAATACCAGCAGTATCCAGTTTTTGTAAGGAAAATCCCGAATAAACATAGAAAAAACAAATACAGGTAAAGAAAAGGCAGCAGACAGCAAAGCTCTTTTTTTTGTATGTCTTAATTTTTGCTTTTCCTTTTGTGTTTCGTGATCCCCATCCGGCTGCTGGTTCAAAACCAGATCATAGCCTATCTGCTGCACAGCCGTTTTCATAGCGGAGGGGGTTTGTTTTTGCTCGTCGTATTCCACAAAAAGCGACTCATCGGCAAAATTGACCCTGGCAACATCTACACCTTCGCTGTTTTCCAGCATACTTTCTATGCTGGAAGCACATGATGCACAATGCATACCATCCACTTTGAAATATTTTTTCCGCATAATAAAAAATCCAATTTCACTATTGTGCTATCCTGTGTTTCATGCGTCAGGTTTTGGGTAGATGCATGTATAATACAGGTTACGTTAAACCAGATTACCAAAAAAAAATTGACAACGTTATAACCCCATCACCGGGGGTGATGTTTTACAAAATTTTTACAAACAGTTGTAAAGTTTTGATGTGACTGGCAGTTATCTGATCCGAATGACTCAAAGATCATTCTGAGGTAAGCCTGATTAATTGGCCTTTCTTGATTTTTAACCCAATCCGGAAATCAAAAAGTCGAGATTCATCAGCAAATAGATCCCAAAGCCATAATCAAATTGATCATGGTTTGGATCCCAATAAGCATCAAAATTGACCATGAATTGCAGATCCTTATAATGTTTTTTGTGAAGCAGTCTTCCTGTAACAAGCGTTCTTTTATCATCCATATACCGGTTCATTTTACGGGAGTAAACCTGATATAAGGGATTACCGGCAAAAGAAATGAACTCATGCGCTTTCCACCAGGCGAATTGCATATTGAATATCCGGGTATGGAAAGAAATAGCCGACATCAGGGCATGACCTTCCTGAAAATGATTTTGTCTGCCCGGGGAAAAATCCTGAAATCCGACATACAAATTTTTCCAGCTAAGCGAAGAGAGCAAAAAGGAATTAACATCCAACTTTAATTCCGGGCCTAACGCAAAATTGGCCAATGTCGATACCTGTTCATCCGAACGGTTGATCTGTCCCCCTTTATGCTCTGCAATCAGCTGCAAAGGCATTACAACGGATAAAGTTCGATCTGGCCTATATATCGGTACTTCTGATGAAAATCCTATCTCGAATTTCTCCTGGGTTTCAGCATCCCGGGTAATAAAATTTTTCCAGTTAACCCACAGATCAGCCACCATAAAGGGTTGGTCAATCAAAAACTGCAGCCCGTTTTCAACGTTTTCAACAAGATACCGTTCATCATGATAAAGGGGGTCAATAAGCCCGTGATTGCATTTACCGCCAATGGTGCCCATAATTAGTTCAACCCCATTATACATTTGATGTTGCAAAGAGAAAACCGGTTTGATTTGATGAAAACCCGATCCTCCTGAATATTTAAGCAGATGCAAACCTCCAGATAATAAGGTTTTATCGGAAATCTTAAAAGATAACCCAGGTCTAAAAAAATACCCAATCAGGGTATAACCCTCCACAAAGTCATTGAAATATTCATTATTTTTGAAAAAATTTGCATTGTCGAGGGTTAAAAACACTTTTGAAGTATCATATGATGGGTGGGGATGATCAACATCATCAGCTATCAGATGCTGAGTGCAAGCCATATGCGAGACGCACAGAAACATCAAATACAAAAAGAGCAGGCGCATAAATTATCCCGGTTTAAAATTTTTAAAGATAAAAATTTATTGTTTATTTGGGAGGAAGAAATTCTCTAATAATACAAGCATAAAAAGAATGAAAACCCAAATTCCATGAGGCAATATAAACTATATAATCTGATCGGCGGATGGGTCAGTTTTGGTATCGCTGCAGTAATATATCTGCTGACCATAGAGCCAACCGCCAGTTTTTGGGATTGCGGTGAGTTTATTGCAACGGCATACAAGCTTGAAGTGGGGCACCCCCCAGGAGCGCCATTTTTCATGCTCCTGGGCAGGTTTTTCACTCTATTCAGCGGATCACCCGAGCATGTTGCTGTAGCAGTAAACAGTTTATCGGCGCTGGCCAGTGCATTGACCATCGCGTTTCTCTTTTGGACCACCACCCATCTGGCGCACAAAATATTGATCAAAAATGAGGCAGACTATACCCTTTCCAACATCTTGGCGATGCTGGGCAGCGGTTTGCTGGGCGCCATGGTGTACACATTTACCGATACTTTTTGGTTTTCTGCTACTGAAGCAGAGGTATATGCCACTTCATCGCTGTTTACGGCTGTCGTCTTTTGGGCCATTCTTAAGTGGGAGAATGAAGCCTACAAAAAGCATTCAAGCCGATGGATCATCCTGATTGCTTACCTCATGGGGTTATCCATCGGAGTGCATCTGTTGAACCTGCTGGCTATCCCCGCCATCGTGCTGGTTTACTATTTTAAAAAGTATAAAGTTACCCTTCGGGGAGCCATCGGTGCACTGCTGATATCCTTTCTTATCCTTGGATTTGTGTTATATATGTTTGTTCCGGGTGTGTTGAAAGTAGGCTCCTTATTTGAACTTTTATTTGTAAATGGTTTCGGACTGCCTTATCATTCAGGGGTGATTTTTTATATATTGCTATTAATTGCACTGATCGGCTTAGGCCTTTATTATACCCATCAATATAAACGGTATGTGCTGAATACCATACTGCTGGGACTGACCGTCATGCTGATCGGTTATTCTTCCTATGCTACCATCATGATCCGCTCCACTGCAGAACCTCCTATGGATCAGAATAACCCGGAGACCATTTTCAATTTGCTGAGCTATTTGAACAGGGAACAATATGGTGACCGGCCGTTGTTTTACGGCCATTACTATAATGCTCCTGTAACAGCCAGAAAGCAGAGTGCTCCTATATATGAGAAGGCAGATGGCCAATACAAAGTTGTGGATCATAAGACCGAGCTGGAATATGATTCCCGGTTCACTGGTTTTTTCCCCAGGATGTACAGCTCCCAATCGCAACATGTCAAAGATTACAAGGAATGGGTATCTATCGACGGGAAAAGGGTAACGGTGCAAAGCAGAGGGAATCAACCTGTGCAAAAGACCATACCTAGTGTAGCAGCCAACCTGGAATTTCTCTTTAAATACCAGATTGGCCATATGTATTTGCGCTATTTTATGTGGAATTTTTCCGGACGCCAAAATGATATACAAGGACACGGAAATGTAAAAGAGGGAAACTGGATCACCGGCATCTCGTTTATTGATAATGCCCGTTTGGGACCGCAAAACAAACTGCCTGATGATTTAAAGAACAATCCTGCCCGCAACAGTTATTATATGCTGCCCTTCCTGCTTGGTTTGATCGGCATATGGTATCATATTAAAAAACACAGCAAAGGATTTGGGATTGTATTGATCCTGTTCCTGTTTACGGGTATCGCTGTAGTGTATTATCTGAACCAGTATCCCCACCAGCCGAGGGAGCGCGATTATGCCTATGCGGGTTCATTCTATGCCTATGCTATTTGGATAGGGTTCAGCGTTCTGGCGCTCTGGCATTACCTCAGAAAATATTTACCAGCCAAATTAAGTGCTGTACTAAGCACACTGATACTCCTCCCTGTGCCGATACTTATGGCCTCCGAGAACTGGGATGATCACGACCGGTCCGGAAGATATACTACCCGTGATTTTGCCTGCAACTACCTGAATTCATGCCGTCAGAACGGAATATTATTCACCAATGGAGATAACGATACCTATCCCTTATGGTATGCACAGGAGGTGGAAGGGATACGTACCGACGTGCGGGTGGCCAACCTGAGTTACCTCCGGTCAGGATGGTACCTGGAACAGATGCTCCACAAAGCTTACGAGTCAGATCCCCTGCCTCTGACCCATACGGAAGAACAACTGGGCAAAGGAATACGTGATGTAATTCCGGTATACAACAGGGTAAAAAACAGGATCCCCATCGATAAAGTGATCGATTTTGTTGCCAACGAAGATGAAAAAACCAAAATACAATCTCCGTTTGACCGCAATAAAAAAGTGCATTATATTCCCTCCACCAAATTCAGCCTGAAAGTAGACAAAGACAGGGTGATCCGAATGGGTACCATATCGAAAGACCGTAGAGATGAAATTGTCCCCGAAATGAAATGGAATCTCAACCAAAGTTATATTATGAAAGACGGATTATGCATCCTTGATCTTATGGCTACAAATAATTGGGAAAGACCCATTCATTTTGCTGTCACCGTAAGCAGCAATAAGCATTTCAATCTTGAACAATATTTTGAAGTTGAGGGATTGAGCTATCACCTGGCTCCCATCAAAGCCGACCCGCAGGCCGGAAGACGAGCAGGGGAGGTCAACACCGAGCGGATGTATGACCTCATGATGAACAAATTCAAGTGGGGCAACATCGAAGATCCGGATGTATACCTTAATCAGGATAACAGACGGATACTTAATAACATGAGAAGCCAGTTCTCCAGGCTGGCAGTAGCCTTGTATAATGAAGGCAAACAGGACTCGGCCAAAAAAGTTATGGATTTCGCACTCGAGAAAATATCCAATGATGTGCTGGCTTACGGGTACTTTAGCCTTCCGTTTATCCGCACCTATTATAAAATCAACGAAAAGGAACAAGCCCGTAAACATCTGAATATATTGTTGAAAAACCTTACCCAGGAAATGGATTATTACGTGGGACTGAAAACCCTTTCCGTTCAATTCCCCGATGAAATCAAACGTACCATGTATTCCCTGAGAAACCTCAGTGATATTGCCGATACATATGGAGATTCTGATCTAAGCCAAAGCATATTGCAATATTTCGACCGCTATATGAATTTTTTACAACAAAACCAGCAATTAATAAAAAGCTTCCGTTGAACAAAAACAGGTTTTGGTCGCAATTTGTCAAGCAGGTGACATGGCACTTAGACCGGGGTGAGAAACACCTTTATCTTACTTTTGATGATGGGCCTACCCGGGATATTACCTATTGGATCCTGGATATGTTGGACCGGTTTGATGCCAGGGCTACCTTTTTTTGTCTGGGCCGCCAGATGATCAAATTTCCCTTACCCTATGAAGCTATCCTTCACAGAGGTCATGCAGTGGGTAACCATAGTTTTAGTCATCTAAAAGGCCTTTATACCAACAACCGGATTTTCCTGGAGGATATAGCCCTGGCTGCAGATCTTATCAAATCAAACCTGTTCCGCCCCCCCTACGGCTTGCTCTCCCCTGCTCAGTTTATCAGACTGAAAAACAAGTACCAAATTGTCATGTGGGATGTCCTCAGCAGGGATTACAATGCCCAAATGGATCCCGAGATGATTTTCAACCAACTCATTCGCATGATAGATAAAGGCTCGGTTATTGTAATGCACGATTCCGTGAAAGCAGAAAAAAACATGAAAGCTGTTTTGCCAGGAATACTTGAACATTACAGCAGTAGGGGTTATTCTTTCCACAAAATACCCGTGAACCGCAGCCATTAACGATACCAGTGAGGGTAAGCAAGAAATACCGCTTAATGCCTTTTTTTTCCTTTAAACAGGCTTAGAAACCACAAAACCGGACGCAGGGGGTAATAAAGAAAAAAAAGGCTGTCGGGCAGCTTGATGACAGACCAATTGGTATGGTGCGTTCGCAACCGATAGAAAAGGACCAATGTGTATCTCCAATCTCTTTTTAATCGCAACAAATAAAATAAATGACCCGGTTTTTTCACAACTTTTTGTTGCCGGGATTGCTGTATGCGTTTTAAGGCATGCCGAACCATGCCCTTAATCTTGCTGCCATCCCCGTGGATCTCACGTATCAGGCTTGTATGATACAAAATCCGGCTGAGATGACCTCCCTGTAAAAAACACCTTTCTAAACCCATTCGCTTGCTCTTTTGATAAATAAGATGCTGCATGTGATGATCCGTACGCTCCAATAACCCGCTGAAATCCCTAAGCCATGACAGGTTATACCATCCGTGTCTGGCTCCGTGAACCGACAGATAAAGCAAATAATCCTCTATGCATAAGGTTCGAATGGGATGATCTTTTAAAGAAATCTGTATCGAACGTTCTTTCAGATAATTGAAATGCCAGGGCAACAGTTGCCGGGGATTAATCAGTTTCCAGTGCAATTCTACAAATACGGATTGCTCGGGATGATGAAAAGTATAATGATGGCTGATCTTATAGTTGATCTGCTTTTGTTTTTCGGTAAACCGGAGTTGGGGATAAAAAAGCACATAACCCTGATCAGCAAGCAATACAATTGCATTGCCTATTTGTTCGGCCGGAACCAGTATGTCAATATCTATGGAATTCTTTAGGGCAGGCTCTCCGTAAAGCAATTGGGATAATACCACCCCTTTCAGAAAAAGAGCTGGAATTTGAGCCCTGTCAAACTGCTGCTGAAGAGAAATGGTTTGCCCTGTATGAGCCAGAGATTGCATGAGATACCTCTGGTTTAGCTTTCTGATCCTCTGGGAAATGCCTGCCGGTATTTTATTTTTATGGGCTGACAGAACAGGAAAAAGGTATGAAGTGAGTTGATGTCTTTCCATCAAAAACACAAAACGTTCCCAGTTGAGGGACTCCGGTATGACCAACCTCGTTTCGCTGCCCCGGGGAATGGCAGATATATTGATCAAAAACTCTAATTCTTGTGAAAACTGAGCGAGCAGAGATCCATATGATCCCCCTGTTTTCATAGGCTGTTAATTTTTGCCCGGATCTCTTGGTTTGCCATCAATAATCATGATTACAGCATTTTCTCCTGTTTAGCCAATAGATCCCAATGCCTTATGATTTCTTCATCCAGTATAAAACGCAGCAATATCTTCGGTATAAGCGTACCGATAATGCCTGTAGATAAGCGTGAACATTACAGGTCCACAATAAATGGTTAAAATTTCTTTGGATCAATGGATTGAATATTCGGCACCAGCAGTTGTATGATGCCCAGTGCGACCAAATACCCAAAGGCGGCAACAATAAAAGGGATCGTATATCCTTCCACGGGGGCCCCCTGCAGTAAACTGCCTACGCCGACGGCCGCCAGTGCGGATCCGAACGTACTGGTAGCCCCGCCAAGTCCAACAACCCTACCTACAGCCTGTCCCGGGAATATATCGGAAGAGAGGGTGAATACATTGTTGGCCCAACCGGTATGCCCGGCGGCGGCAAGGGCTATAAAAGCAATGGCAACCCACCCGTTCTCCACCTGGGTTACGGTCATCACAGGTAATACCACAATGGCACATGCCAGCAAGGTTAATTTTCGGCTCCGGTCAACGCTCATGCCATTTTTTATCAGTCGTGAAGAAAGGCCGCCGAAAAACATCCCTCCTGCATAGGCCGTAACATAGATCACCACCAGCGGTAAGGCAATTTGATCGATGTTGATGCCAAATTTCTTATGCAAAAAGCTTGCACCCCAGAAAACGTAAAACCACCATACCGGATCGGCCAATAATTTGCCCACGACCACAGCCCAGGTCTCTTTGTGCTTTAACAACCTCAAGTGAGGTATTTTATTTGCAGCGGAATCCGGCGAAAAATCCTGATCGGATTTGATATAAGCCAGCTCTTCCCGGTCAACCTTTTTATGATGTTCAGGCAATTTGTAATTAAGAACCCACAGCAAAATCCAGATCATGCTCAACAATCCGGTCACAAAAAAACAGGCCTGCCATCCATATTCCAATAGCACTACCGGTATGATCAATCCGGCAATGATGATCCCCAGCTGGGAGCCTCCGTTAAAAATACCGGTAGCAAAAGCCCTTTCTTTTTTGGGGAACCATTCCGCCACCGATTTGACAGCAGAAGGAAAATTACCGGCCTGGCCAAGACCCAGCATAAACCGGGATATTCTCAGATGCACCCACGATTTGGCAAAAGCATGGGTTACACTTGACAAACTCCATACTACGATGCTTATCAGATATCCCATTTTGGTCCCCAGCCTGTCGATCAAAAATCCCATGGCCAGGTTTCCTATTCCATAAGCAAACTGAAAAGCTGCAACCACTTTTCCATACTGCTGCTCGGTAAAGTCCAGCTCATTCATCAGGCTATCTTTGAGCAAACCCAGCAGAAAACGATCGGCATAATTGATGGTTGTAGCAAAAAGCAACAACGACAGTATAACCCAACGGTATTTAATCATATTACGGCGTATTAATAAGGTTTATCGATAAGATCCATATTCCTTTAAAGTGTTCCACATGGCGAGGATATTTTCCACGGGCACTTCAGATTGTATATTATGCACCGTATTGAAAACAAACCCACCTCCCGGGGCCAGGGCATCAATATTTCTTTTCACGTCATCCGCTACTTCCTGAGGCGTTCCATTGGGCAGAATACCCTGGGTATCCACGCCTCCTCCCCAAAAAGTAATGTCTTTTCCGAAATCTTTTTTCAGCGCTTCGGGTTTCATCCCCTGAGCTTTAATATGAACGGGATTCAGTATATCCACCCCCATCTCAATAAAATCTGGTATGATGGGCCGGACATTGCCGCACGAATGAAAAAATATCTTAACCTCCGGTGCTTTTTGCCTGATAAATTCCAGTACCCTGCGAATATGCGGTTTGAACATCGACCGGAACTGATCCGGGCTGATCAACTGGGAATCCTGCGAGCCATAATCATCTGCCTCCACAACCACATCCACTACATCTTTCAATTCATCCAGCGCCATATCCCAGAATGCAATTTTGGTATCAGCCAGTTTGCCGAGCAAGGCATCCGAAAACTCAGGGTACATCATGGTATCCATCAAAGCATTTTCCATACCCCTTATCCGTTGCATCATTTCAAACAAACCGGCATTGATGCCTTTCAGCACCACCACCTTATTCTTATCCCTGTAGGATAATGCCTGCTGCTTCAATCCTTCAATTCTGCGCGGATCTTTTGCATCCGGCCAGTTGTGCCTGTGAACGGCATCCGCCTCAGGTTCTATATCCTCCATAGGACTTTTCACAATGGTGAAATACAACCCGTTCTCTTTGGCAAAATGGTGGGTCATACCCCACTCATCATGATAAATCCAGTTCTCTCCTCCATCTTCCAATTGATTATATACAGCCCAGTTATGACTTGTCATGGGAAACAAACCCCGAAAATCAACCTGAAAACGGTTCAATACCTCTTCAGAGGGCATGGCCAGCTGTTGAATCACATCGGAAAATTGAACTTCTCCTTCGTTAATCCCCAAATGGTTGATCAGATTAAGGTAAGCATAATAAGCCATGCCGGTCAAATGCGTACTCCCCAGATCATAAGGGACATTGTCGGGTTCTTTATGATTGACGGCCTGATAAAAGCGCTCTCTGGAATTCATGGGTATTGTCTTTTTATTGGTTTGAATGCTGTCTATTTAGCGTCTGTCGATATACTCAAGTGTTTGTTCCGGTTTATGCAAAACCATATTTTTTCATCCATTCCCCGACCCCGTCAGCAAGGTAATCATCTCGGAAAGAGCGGTATAACATAGATGAGGCTGCATTGTCATTCACAAAATTTCTGGAGGCTTTATCCCATTTCAATGGTCTTCCCAGCTTAGCGGCAATCATGCCCATATGGGTCAACCGGTAAACATTGTGTCCTACTTCCATCGGTTCCAGCGAAGGCCGGTTCTCTATGATGGATTGGATAAAATCTTCCTTATCCGAAAGTACATCTTTGTACTGAGCATCTATGGGTTCTTTGAGGATGGACTCATTGCTGGTCTCGATGGCATCGCCACCGAAAGTGTATTTTATCCAATCCTTTTCCCCGATGAATTTCACATAGGGGTTATCCGTAAAATACTGAAGGGTGGTGCCGTCCTCAAATTGGTAGGTCAGATCAAAAGATTCGATGGTATTCCAGAGGCTCTGGGTAAAAGCCCCGGTACCATCCACTGAAACGGGGCTTTCCAGCTCCTTATTAAGCCCCCACAGGGCAATGTCGATCAGATGGGCTCCCCAGTTGGTGATCATTCCGTTGCAGTAGTCGTCAATACGCATCCACCCGGGCCGCACATTATAGTTATGGCGTTCATGAACCCGCTTGGCCGTATAAGGCGCAGGGAAAGCCGGGCCCAGCCACATATCATAATCCAGCTCTTCGGGTACTTTCATGGTTGGCTGCGGAGCAGGCGCCGATCCGTTTATTGGAGAGGGTACCCCAACAACAACCTTTTTTACCTCCCCAAGCTTATTCCCGCGAACCAGTCCCACAACCTTTGCAAATTCAGGTATAGACCGGAATTCGCTGTCCAGGCGATTATGCACCCTGTAATGATTTATCGCATCCACCAGCGCCTGGCTATGGTTGGTGCACACGGACAAAGCCTTTTCCGAGCTTACATGCTTTCTCGACATAGCAGCAGCAATACCATGCGGAATGTGCCAATGATCGGGAGTAGACACCATAACCGCATCGATATCCGGATTATCCAGCAATTTGCGGTGGTCGTAATAGGAGATCACTCCATTGCGATCGCCATAATGTTCATTTACTTTGTTGGCCGCCTGTTCCATGCGCCAGTGATCCACATCGTTTACCGCCACAACACGGCAACTGTCCATCTTAAGAAACTGGGAAA
>CAYYLT010000053.1:0-15128 GCA_964472385.1 uncultured Bacteroidales bacterium | reverse complement strand
TTTGCTTTTAAATAGCGTTTAATGCACAACAGATGAATCATAGATGCCTGTTATGGAGATTCAGTTTCGCCACCCTGTAGTTGTTTCAGTCTTTCAGAGACCTCCTCATAACGCTGTTTGTATTCTTCTTTTTGAGTTCTCAACCGATAATAAAGCGTTTTCAGTGTACTGAGTACCTTGGTGTCCTCCGGTTTCAATTCAAGCGCCCGTTCCATATAAGGCAGCGCCTGTTCAAATTTTTCATTGGCTTGTTCCCTGAGCTTATCATATTTTTCATCATCTTTGGTTGAATTGGCTTGAGAAACCAATTCAACCCCATCGTTATAGTACAGGACACCAAGATTGAACAAAGCCATATGCAATTTGGGGTCCAATTCTATGGCTTTCTTATACTGCTCCTTAGCTTTTTCATATTTTTCCATTTTATCGTAAATCTGACCTTCGGCAGAGTAATACTGTGCATTATTGGGATGCCTTTTTTGGGCTTCTTCGATATACTTAAGAGCATTTTCCGGCTCTTCGGCCTCAACCAGATAATAATTGATCAGGCTTCCGATTAAATTTTCATTTGAGGGATACTGTTCAAAGCCTTCTTGGAGCGTTTCTACGGCCTTAGAAGTATCACCGGCTTGAAAGTATGCATTTTGCAGGAAGAGATACGCTCTAGACCCACCATATCCATATTTCGTAGCCATGCCATAATATTTTGCTGCCGTATCCCAGTTTTTCATATTCTGGGCCGCAATGCCCGCATTGAACATGATGGCTGTATCAAGCCTGTTTTCAAATACAGGCATATCAGAGACTTTCAGTGTATATTCAAAATTATTTAAAGCCTCTTCATAATTACTTTTTTTAAAGGCAGATACACCCTCGTTGATGAAATATTTATGCAGATCAAACATGGCCTTATCCATGGGTCCCTTATAATTCTCCTCCTCGTCCAACTCATAGGCTTTCTTATAACTCTCAAAAGACTTAACAAGCGGATCTTCTGCGAGATTTTTAAACGTCTTGTCTTTTGACTCATAGATTTTTTTATATACAAACCCTTGGGCATAATATGTTTTGGCCCAATTTTTTGTATCTTCCAAATCGGTGGCTTTGTTTACAGATTTCAAAGCAGTATCCAGCCTTTCGTTGTTTTCAGCCCACGTCATTGCCCGGTTTACATACATTTTATCACTACAGCTTCCGATGATCAGCATAGCCATACCGGTAATCAATGCTACAAATAAAAAGTTTTTCCTGTGTTTCATCTGTTTAAAATTTTTGTCGTTAAAAAAATGCCAAAAATTTTGGCACATTCAGGAACTCCCGATAAACTTTCTTAATCATTTGCCTGTGAGTAATTTATGATTAATGAAGTTCATGGCCGTTTCATTTTGTTTATTTTAAAGATTTTGATTCAATTTTATCTGGGCTCAAAATTATAATTTTTCTTGCAATTCATCAAAAATCAATTAAGCAATTGGAAGATTATCTGTTCAAAAACTTGTTACGAAGATTCTGATTCATAGCCGCCGTTGTTTTGGCTGTCTAAGGTCTGATCTACATCATTATCCGGCTGATCATTGTCTTCTACCTGGATCTGGCTGACAGCAGCTATAGAATCTCTATTTCTGAGGTTAAGGAGTCTGACGCCTTGTGCTGCCCTTCCGGTTACACGTATATCGGAAACTGCCAGGCGAATGGTCAGTCCCGACCGGTTAATGATCATCAGGTCATTCTTATTGGCCACCCCTTTAATGGCTATCAGTTTACCGGTTTTTTCTGTTACATTTAATGTTTTGACACCTTTCCCGCCCCGATGAGTAATTCTATAATCTTCGATATTAGAGCGTTTACCATAACCTTTCTCTGATACGACCAAAATGTTCTCCTCTCCTTCCTCAATGCAAACCATCCCGACAACCTCATCATGTGCAGATGCAAGGGTCATACCTTTTACCCCTGAGGCAGTTCTTCCAACAGCTCTGATATTCTTTTCATTAAAACGAATGGCTTTTCCTTCCCGCGAAGCCAAAATAATTTCGCTTTCTCCGGTTGTAAGTTTGGCTTCAAGCAGCTGATCCCCTTCCCTGATCGTAATGGCATTAACTCCGTTTTGCCGCGGACGGGAATAAGCTTCCAGGGAAGTCTTTTTAATGATCCCCTGTTTTGTACACAAAACGATATACCGGCTTTTAACATATGTTTCTTCTTGCAGCGAGGAGACATTGATATGTGCCTGAACTTTATCTTCGGGTAAAATATTGATGAGATTCTGAATAGCCCGGCCTTTTGAGTTCTTAGCTCCTTCAGGTATTTCATAAACTTTTAGCCAGAAACATCGCCCTGCTTTGGAAAAAAACAATATGGTATTGTGCATAGATGCAATGAACATATGTTCCAGGAAATCCTGCTCCCTTGTCATGCTACCACGCACTCCGATACCACCTCTGCCCTGCTTTTTATATTCGGTCACGGGGGTTCTTTTAATGTATCCCATATGGGATATGGTCACAACCATATCCTCATCAGCATAGAAATCTTCCGGATTAAATTCTCCGGCTTCATATTCAATGGATGTTCTGCGATCGTCTCCATATTGAATTTTTATCTCCGTAAGTTCATCCCGGATGATTTTCATACGCAGATCTTCATTATCAAGAATGCTTTGGAGGTAGTTAATCTGTTTAAGAAGCTCAGCATGTTCTTCTTTGATCTTGCTTCTTTCCAAACCGGTAAGTTTTTGCAACCGCATGTCCAATATGGCTCTTGCCTGAATTTCAGAAAGTTCATAACGGCTAATCAGCTCATTCCTTGCAGTTTCTGGAGTATCTGAATTTCGAATCAGTGAGATCACTTCATCAAGATGATCCATGGCTATGAGCAGCCCTTCCAAAATATGGGCTCTTTCTTGAGCCATCCTCAATTCATAGCGTGTACGCTTTACAATTACATCATGGCGGTGTTCAACAAAGTATGCAATTAAATCTTTCAGGTTCAGTAACTTGGGTCTACCCTTTACCAGGGCGATGTTATTGACACCAAAACTGGTTTGAAGCTGTGTTTGTTTATAAAGTTTATTCAAAACAATATTGGCCACAGCATCTCTTTTCAGCTCATAGACTATACGTGTCCCCTCACGGTCCGATTCATCGTTGACATTTGCTACACCTTCAATTTTTTTGGCGTTGATCAGATCAGCCGTTTTTCTGATCATCTCTGCTTTATTGACCAAATATGGTATTTCGGTCACGACAATTTTTTCTTTTCCGCTGGCATCAGTTTCTACCGTAGATTTCCCCCTGAGCACGATTTTGCCTCTGCCTGTTTGGTAGGCTTCCTTGACCCCTTGAATACCATAAATGATACCCCCGGTTGGAAAATCCGGAGCCTGTATGGTGTCGGCTAAGTTTTCAACGGAAATCTCAGGATTGTCAATATAATTTACAATAGCATCAATGCTGTTTGCCAAATTGTGCGGCGGCATATTGGTAGCCATACCAACTGCAATGCCTGATGCACCATTAACCAATAGATTGGGTATTCTGGTAGGCAGAACGGTAGGTTCATGAATGGTATCATCAAAATTTAACTGAAAATCAACGGTTTCCTTGTCAATATCCTTTAAAATCTCTGACGAGATCCGTTGCAACCGTGCTTCTGTATACCTCATAGCAGCAGGTCCATCCCCGTCCATTGAACCAAAATTCCCCTGACCGTCAACTAGCGGATTTCGAAGGGACCAGGGTTGAGCCATACGAACCATAGATTCATAAACCGAGGAATCGCCATGGGGATGATATTTACCCAATACCTCACCAACAATCCTGGCTGACTTTTTATAGGTTTTGTTGTGGTATAATCCCAAATCTGACATGCCATACAGAACCCTTCTCTGTACAGGTTTCAGTCCATCCCTGACATCCGGTAAAGCCCGCGAAACAATCACACTCATTGAATAATCAATGTAGGCGGACTTCATTTCATCCTCAATGTTAATCTTAATAAGCCGTGCTTCCTCTGCCATATTCCTTTTAATATTTTACTTTGCCTGGATTAAATGAAACTTCAAAAATACTAAATTCGTTTGAATTTATGAAGGAAGTATTCCTTAGAATATTTCAAACTTTATTAACAATAAACTATTTAAAATTTAACAACAGATTTATTAACTTTGCAGCAGATTATAATATCATTGCTGAACAAGAAAATCTTTCAATTGTATTACAATTTACATTTTTACAATTTCGTTAGTATTTCTCATTTTTTAAAGATTCAATGCAATGTTTACCAATCGAGAAAAAGGAGATTAATCAAAGAAAGGAGAAACAAGCACCTATGGACGCAAAATTTTCACAAAGAATCAAAGACGTTTTAACATACAGCAAAGAGGAAGCCGTTCGATTGGGTAATGCCTATATTGGAACCGAGCACTTATTATTAGGAATGTTGCGGGAAGGGGAAGGAATGGCTATCGACATACTTGAGTCATTTGATGTGGATCTGATCAACTTAAAAAAGATGATTGAAGACAGGATCATAACCAATGACAAAATTATGACGGAAACCGAGAATATACCCCTTTATAAGACTGCAGAAAGGGCATTAAAATTGGTGTATTTAGAAGCCAAATCCTTCAATAGCAGCACCATTAATACTGGTCATTTGATTTTGGCTATACTGAAGGATCAAAACAGTCTGGTAACCCAATTGCTCAGTGAGTTTGATATTGATTACGACGATGTCAGGCTGGAGATGGAGAGCAAATACAAGGAAACAGAATCGAAGGCTGATTTTGGTGAAGAAGAAGATGACATTCCCTTTGGTGGTGGTAAAAAAGGTCAGCAATCCGAAGGTCAGGCCAAGTCGGATACACCTGTCCTCGATAATTTCGGTATGGATTTAACCAAAGCTGCTGAGGAAAATTCTTTGGACCCCATTATTGGCAGAGAAAAAGAGATTGAGCGACTCGCCCAAATTCTCAGCCGGAGAAAAAAGAATAATCCTGTATTGATTGGCGAACCTGGGGTAGGCAAATCGGCCATCGTTGAGGGTCTTGCAATGCGGATCGTTCAGCGAAAAGTATCCAGGGTATTATTTGACAAGCGTATTGTTACCCTCGATCTGGCTTCAATAGTTGCAGGTACCAAATACCGCGGCCAATTTGAAGAGCGAATGAAAGCGATCCTGAATGAATTAACCAAAAATCCCAACATCATTCTCTTTATTGATGAGATACATACCATTGTTGGTGCCGGCGGAGCCACCGGGTCCCTGGATGCTGCCAACATGCTCAAACCTGCTTTGGCAAGGGGAGAAATCCAAACCATTGGCGCAACAACCCTGGATGAATACCGGCAACACATTGAGAAAGACGGTGCTCTGGAGAGAAGATTTCAGAAGGTGATGGTTGATCCTACATCAGCCGAAGAAACCAGTGAGATATTAAAAAATATCAAGGAAAGGTATGAGGATCACCATAATGTTCATTATACAGATGAAGCCATTAAAGCATGTGTCTCATTGACCCAAAGATATATAAGCGATCGTTACCTGCCGGATAAAGCCATAGATGCCATGGATGAAGCAGGTTCCAGAGTGCATATTTCAAATATTGTGGTTCCCCAGCGGATATTGGATCTGGAACAACAAATTGAAGAGATCAAACAAAACAAAATTTTGGCGGTGAAAAACCAAAATTTTGAATCTGCTGCAAACCATAGAGATTCTGAGAAAAAAATGCTTGCTAAACTGGAAGAAGAGAAAAAAAACTGGGAAAAAGAGCTTGAGAAAAACAGGGAAACCGTGACCGAAGAAGAAGTAGCCCAAGTGGTTGCCATGATGACCGGTGTTCCTGTACAAAGAATTGCGCAGGCTGAAGGTACCCGGCTGATGAAAATGAATGAAGAATTGAGGAAGAATGTGGTTGGGCAGGACGAAGCCATCGAAAAGGTGGTTAAAGCCATCCGTCGCAACCGGGCAGGGTTAAAAGACCCGAATAAACCTATTGGATCATTTATTTTCCTTGGTCCAACGGGAGTCGGTAAAACCCAAATGGCCAAAATCCTTACCCAATATCTGTTCGATTCGACGGAGAATCTCATACGAATGGACATGAGTGAATACATGGAGAAATTCAGCGTTTCCAGACTGGTAGGAGCTCCTCCGGGATATATCGGATACGAAGAAGGTGGACAGCTTACTGAAAAAGTCCGTAGAAAACCTTATTCTGTTATCCTGCTCGATGAAATAGAAAAAGCACATCCGGATGTTTTCCACCTGTTGTTGCAGGTATTGGACGACGGACAGCTTACCGACAGTCTGGGTAGGCGGGTTGACTTCAGAAATACGATCATTATCATGACATCTAACATCGGAAGCCGCCAGCTGAAAGACTTTGGTAAAGGTGTTGGATTTGATACCCAATCCAAAAATCAATCCGGTAACGAACTTGCCAAAGGGGTTATTTATAAAGCATTAAAACGCTCTTTCGCCCCTGAATTTCTTAACAGACTGGATGATGTCGTCATTTTCAACTCCCTGTCAAGAGAGAATATCAACGAAATTATTGATATCGAACTTCAGGGTCTTTATGACCGCATCCATAACCTTGGATATAATGTAGAGCTTTCTGATAAAGCAAAAGCTTATATTGCAGATAAAGGATATGACGCTCAGTTTGGAGCAAGACCCCTGAAGCGGGCCATTCAAAAATATGTAGAGGATCCTTTGGCTGAAAATATTATCAAAGAATCTCCCAAAGAAGGTGATATGCTCAAAGTTGATTATGATGAGAACAAAGACCAGATTACCATAGCGTTTGAAAAAGCTAAAGAATCTGAAATTGAATCCAATGGAAGTTCCGCCTCGCCGGATCTGTCAAAGAAGCCAAAAAACAATAAAAACTAATAGCTATGCACAAAGATCAAGATAAAGTTACATTTAAAGGTAATCCGGTTACCTTATTGGGCAATCCCATTAAGGTTGGCGACGACGCACCTGATTTTCAGGTGCTGGATAAGGGTTTACAAACCCAAAATTTATCGGATTATGCTGGTAAGGTAAGAATTTTATCAGTTTTTCCCTCTATTGATACAAGCGTGTGTTTTCAGCAAAATCGTAAATTCAATGAAGAAGCTGCTAACCTGAGTGACGATATAGTTATCTTAGCCGTATCAAACGATTTGCCGTTTGCCTTAAACCGTTTCTGTGATGCAGAAGGGATTGATAAAGTAGTTACCCTTTCCGATCATAAGGATGTGGACTTCGGCACAAAATACGGATTTCTGATTGAAGAAATGAGATTGCTTGCCCGGGGCGTAGTGGTGATCGATCAAAGCGGCCAGGTAAAATACGTGGAATATGTACCCGAGATTGGCCAGGAACCCGATTATGAATCTGCCTTAAATGCAGCAAAAGACCTGGTTTAATCACAGGATAAAACAAGAAAAACCTGTGGCCTTTTTCCATTGTGCCCACAGGTTTTTTTTTATAATTTGGAATGCTGGTCTTTTGACTGGAATACTACACCATGACTTCCCCAAATAAATCATATGCTTCTGCATCTATAATTTTAACTGTATAAAACCGACCGACTTCAAGCATGGTTTCCTGATTTCGGGATATCAGCACTTCGTTATCCACCTCAGGAGCATCGGCTTCAGTGCGGCCGTAAAAGTAATGTTTATCCTGCCGGTCTATCAATACATGTCTTTTGCTACCAACCCTATCCATATTCTTTTGATAGGATATATCCTGCTGCATGCGCATAATCTCGTCGGCTCTCTCCTGTTTAACTTTTTCGGGAATCTCATCCTTATAAGAAAGTGCAGAATAGGTGCCTTCTTCTTCAGAGTAAATGAATACGCCCAGTCTGTCGAACCGGGTGGACTCAACAAAACGCAACAATTTTTTAAAGTCATCTTCGGTTTCACCCGGGTGACCAACTATAAAAGTTGTTCTTAAAGTGACATCAGGTATCAGTTTGTATATCAATTCAATGAGCTCATACGTCTGTTTTGCACTGAACCCCCTGCGCATGTTTTTTAAAACATGATCGCTTATATGCTGAAACGGTAAATCAATATATTTACAGACGACAGGATCTTGAGCAATAATTTGAAGTAACTTAGTTGAAATACCTGAAGGATAAGTATATAATAACCTAATCCAGTGAAACTTTCCAAGCCGGGATAATTGTGTGACCAAATTGGTTAATTGGCTTTTACCATGTAAATCATAACCATAATAGGTTAAATCCTGTGCGATGAGGTTCAATTCCAGGACACCCAATTGAGCAAGATAAGCTGCCTCCTCTTCAACTTCTATTAAAGGTTGTGACTTATATCTTCCTTTAATCAAGGGTATTGAACAAAACGCACATTTTCTGTTACAGCCATCCGCGATTTTTAGATAGGCATAATGATTCGCGGTAGCCAGGATTCGTTGATTCCTGTTGACATTAAAATAGTTGGCATTCAGTTCTTTTAACAATTCCTGCTGTTCATAAACGCCATAAAAACCATCTACTTCTGGAATCTCTGCTTTCAGGACATCTCTGTATCGCTGAGAGAGGCATCCGATAACATATATGCCCCGAATCTCCTGCTGATTTTTCTTTTCTGTATATTCCAGGATGGTGTTAATCGATTCTTGTTTTGCATCATGAATAAAACCGCAGGTATTGATAATGACAATATCTTCCTTATCATTGCTGCCAAATTCAACCTGAAATCCGTTAAGGGTGAGTTGACGGGCCAGATATTCAGAATCCACCAGGTTTTTGGCGCATCCGAGGGAGACCATATTGATCCGTGAGCAGGTCATTCAATGGCTATGATTCTCTTGGAAGAGAGAATCTACAAAAGCCTCCCTGTCGAAGATTTGCAGATCTTCCAATCGTTCTCCGATACCAATATATTTTACAGGAACATTAAATTGATCGGAAACCCCAATGACAACACCACCTTTTGCTGTTCCATCTAATTTAGTTATAGCTAATGCATTAACCTCTGTTATTTTAATAAATTGCTTAGCTTGTTCAAAAGCATTTTGTCCAGTAGATCCATCAAGAATCAGCAATATTTCATGAGGGGCTTCCGGTATAACTTTTTTCATGACCTTTTTGATCTTAGCCAGCTCATTCATCAGGTTGGTTTTATTATGCAAACGTCCTGCGGTATCAATGATCACAACATCCGCCTGGTTGGCCCGAGCTGAATGCAAAGTATCATAAGCTACAGAAGCAGGGTCGGATCCCATTTTTTGGTAAATAAGCGGTACATTTACCCTATCGGCCCATATTTTTAACTGATCAATCGCTGCTGCTCTGTATGTATCGGCAGCCCCCAGATATACTTTCTTGCCATTTTTTTTGAACTGATAAGCCAATTTTCCGATGGTCGTGGTTTTACCAACCCCATTGACACCAACAACCATGATCACATAAGGAGCGTTTTTCCCCAGAAAACTGGTATCCAGATCTTGCTCATGTTCTTTCAGCAGGTTTGATATTTCTTCCCGCAGTATGCTATTGAGTTCATTTGTATTGAGATATTTTTCCCTGTAGACCCTGTTTTCAATGCGTTCAATAATTTTGAGCGTCGTATCAACACCTACGTCGGAAGAGATGAGGACCTCTTCCAGGTTATCGAGCACTTCATCATCAACTTTTGATTTTCCAACTACCGCACGCCCCAATTTTTTGACCACACGCTCTTTTGATTTTTCCAAACCCTGGTCGAGCCTTTCTTTATCTTTTGAAAATATGCCAAATAAAGCCATTTCTTTATATTGATTCGGTTATCGCTGATTACAAAAATAATAAAATAAAGCTTCCTTATGAAAAGAAAGCTTCTGCACTATGAATGCTAATAAATTGTTTACCAGGATCTTAAAGCCTATCTCGGGTATAATATCCCTTGTTTTTTACTCACACCGAAAACGTATTGTGAGGCAACACTTGAAATATTATCCGTTACGGGTGATCAAAAAAATTCTTGATATTGTCTTTATAAACCATCTTTTGCTCAAATGAATAAGTACCTTTGTGTTTGTTCTTAATGGCTCTGATACATTTGACATAATCTTTAGCCGCTGCTGATTTCCCGGATGCAATGGTTTTCTTTGCCATAATTCAGTTTATTTAATTTCTTTGTGAACCGTAACTTTCTTCAAATAAGGATTGAATTTTTTCAATTCCAATTTTCCAGGTGTATTCTTCCTGTTTTTTGTTGTAATATATCGTGAGCTGCCCGGCACATTGGTCTTCTTTTGCTCTGTGCATTCCAGAATGACCTGTACCCTATCGCCTTTCTTTTTGGTTGCCATATCGCTTTAATAGATTTTAATATTTTTTGATGAATCCGTTTTCCTTAGCTTCCCGCAACGCAAGCTCAATACCCTTTTTATTGATTGTTCTCATACCTGCAGCGGATACAGTTAAGGTTATCCAGCGTTTTTCCGATGGCAGGTAGAAACGTTTCTTAAAAATATTGGGCTGAAAAACACGTTTTACCTTTTTATGGGAATGGGAAACACGGTTACCTACAAGTCTTTTTTTTCCGGTTATTTGACAAACTTTGGACATGTCTTTTTCATTTTTTGTAACGGTTTGCAAATAACGGTATTTTTCTCCAAATTTTCAAACTATTTTGTCATTTTTTTCTGCTGATCCCATCAAGATAATCTCTCTCAGCAAATTTAAAGCTGTATTGGCAGCTTTTTGTATATTCACCGAACGAACAGTACCAAAAAGAAATTTTCGGCTTATGATTTTATCTTGATTTGCCACCGCAATCCAGGTCAATCCGACAGGTTTGCTTTCCGTCCCACCGTCCGGTCCGGCTATTCCGGATACAGCAACAGCAAAATCGCTCTGGTAAAGATCCAAAATACCACGGGCCATCTCCTCTACAACTTTCTGACTAACAGATCCATGACTGGCAAGTGACGATGATGTTACCCCCAATAATTCCTGCTTAACAGCATTGGTATAAGCAATGACCGAACCCTTAAAATACCTTGAGCTTCCCGGAACAGAGATGATCCGGGCTGAAATATTTCCTCCTGTGCAGCTCTCGGCTATGGATAAGGTTTGTCCGCGAGATACCAGATATGCTGCAATAAGCTGCTCTAAAGTTTCATCTCCTACATGCACCAGATGATCAGGAATGATCTTTTTCAGTCTTTTGATATTTTCATCCAGAAGTTGTTCCAATATTTCCGGATCATTGCCGCTTGCAGTTAATCGCAAATATATTATTCCAGGAGCTGGCAGAAATGCAAGGGTTGTATTATCCGGCAGATTATCCTGCCAGTTCTTCAGTCTATCAGCAAGATAAGATTCAGGTAAACCCTGGGTAGCAATGTTTCTGTGAATATGATGGCTGCTGATAAATCGATCCTTTAATTCTGGTAAAATATGGTCTTTTATGAGTTGCTGCATTTCAAAAGGTACACCGGGCATAAAAATAAAGTGGGTATCCCCGCGCGTTAACCAGATTCCCGGAGCAGTGCCTACAGGATTCATGAATATGCTGCTACCTTCAGGAACCTGAGCTTGTTCACGGTTCAATGGGGTCAATGAATATCCCCGGACAGAAAAAAATTCCCTGATGCGTTCCAAGACAGCTGTATTTTCCTCCCATTGACATTCAAAATACCGGGTAATGGCTTTTCTGGTAACATCATCTTTTGTAGGCCCTAAACCGCCTGTAATAAATACAAGATCTGACCGCTGAGCTGACTCATTTAAAGATTGCACAATTTCATTCACATCATCTTTTAATGAATTCATCCGGCAAACGTCAAATCCATTTTTTGAGAGTTCTGATGCCAAAAAAGGTCCGTTGGTATCTGATATCTGTCCAATCAAAATTTCATCCCCTATGGTAATGATCTCTGTTTTCACTTAATAGCGGTTTTTATATGGCAACATATCATGGCATGAATAACCTTGAATTGTTTGTATGGTAAATAGTTCCTCATAGATTGCTGGATTAATCCTGATTTTCTGACAATTTCTTTAAGGCCGTAAGCCTATCCAATAAGGGTGGATGGGAATAATTGACAAATACATAATCGGGATGGGGTGTTAAATTACTTAAATTCTTTACAGAGAGCTTTTTCAGTGCTTCAGCCAAGCCTGTCGTTAATCCGAAAGCGGCTGCAAACCGGTCAGCCTGATATTCAAATTTTCTGGAAAGATAGTTCATGCCAATTCCAAGAACTGCAGATATGGGACTGTATAAAAGTCCAAAAGCTATCAAACCGATATGGAAACTCGGCTGTGAAACTCCTAAAGCTTTTGACAGCATTGCATTATCAATAAAAAGGGAAAGAATATAAAGGGTTAAGCCGGTTTGCGCAATCGAAAGTATCAGATTCGCACGGGTATGTTTCTTCCTGTAATGACCGATCTCATGAGCAAGTACGGAAACAATTTCATTGACATTAAGCTCTTTAACCAAAGTATCAAAAAGAATGATATGCTTTTTACTACCCAGTCCGCTGAAAAAAGCATTGGCTTTAGTGGACCGTTTTGATCCGTCCATAAGAAAAATATCTTTGATGCTGAAACCGGCACGCTCACTTAATTCGAATATCCGCGATTTAAGCTCTCCCTTTTGAAGCGGGGATAGCTTGTTAAAAAGCGGCAGTATCAGCTGGGTATAAAACATGGTCATAAAGATGCTGAAAACCGTCGCTAGAATCCAGGTATAAATCCAAAACATTTCCTGGGTGGTATAATAAAACCAAACTACAACAGCCATTAAGCCACCGCCCAATATGGCAGTTAATAACCATCCTTTGAGCTTATCCGTAATAAAAGTTTTCACGGTGGTTTTATTAAATCCATAACGTTCTTCAATGATAAAAGTATCATATACAGAAAAGGGAATGTGAAGAAGATCCAAAGCAAACATTAAAATACCAAAAAACAGCAGTGGGATCAATATTGGATGGGACGTTATATTTCTTACCATTTGATCAACCAGAGCAAAACCATCAAAAAAAAGAAAAAGAATAAAAAAAAGTAAGTTAAAAGAACTGGTTATCCATTTCATCTTTTGATTATCCATTTCATATTGCCTGGATCTTTTGTATGCCTTTTCATCATATATCCCTTTCAGGGCTTCAGGTAAACCAAACCGCATATTTTGGGCATTCAAATGGTCTAAAATCCGGCCAAAAAGGTAATCAAGAATAAGGATACCAATGATAACAAAAAAAATAATTTCAGACGTATGCATTTTCACATCAAAGTTTTAGCCTCAAGAATAAAACAGAATCGTTTGCCCGCAAAGATAGAAATTATTTTGGCGATAGCTTTGACAGGTCATGATAAAAAGGGTTTAATGATGCGGCGAATTGAAGTTAAGGAATTAGCCTGCTTTATAAGCACCAAAAGTAACCTGTATTATGCATAAAAAATGGAAAAACAGGTATAAACAAAAGAATATAAATGCTTTACTTATGATGCTCAAAAATTTTAATTTTTAAACATTTTTTCCGAGTGCAGGTTAGTGTCTGTTTATAATGTCCGCTGGCTTGTAGTGGAATTATATAGGCATCTGCTGATCAATTTTTTCGAGTTTCTTTTCCCTTTCCCTGAGTAAATTAAGATAGCGTCTGGTTTGACTTTTGCGCATAATTTCCAGAGCATTTTCCGCCCATTCAATGGCGAGTTCGACTTTGCCCATCATTTCACAGGCAAAAGCAATATTGTGGGCTGCCCTGTAAGCTGCACCCGAATCATTTAGCTTAAAATTTTTCTTCCATATGGTAATGGCTCTTTGCCAATTGTTTTGGTTCACATAATCCCGGGCCTGCCGGAAATACCTGTTGCCTCTAATATAATAAAAACGGTTTTCCTTTACCCAATAAGGAAACATAATCCGGCCAATATCATGTCCCGACCAATAAGCTGCAGAGGAAAAAGCCTGCGTCAAATCTATCAGCCTGATAACAGCTCCCCATTCATCCGTTAAGGATTCCCACACATAATTTTCATCATAGTCCTTTTCTGACAATACCGTCATTTTTTCCGGATGATAAATCCTCCAGGTGGCTTTGCTATGGATTTTATATAAATAATAATACCCTTCATAATTGTATTTAGCTACCATTTTCCTTTTGAGGCTGTCGACCATGGTAAAGGGATGCATTACGACCAGCATATCTACATTCATGCTATCGGTAATTCCGGTAACCATATGCCAATCCATTGCGTCTTCCGGAAGGGAATCAGCATATTCACCAACAAGTGAGAGGCTGTTGACATTAAACCTTGGAGAATTCTCCACAACGTCCCGTATCCCTTTCCAAAATTCATTTTCGGGAATTGAATCCAAATGATATTTGTCCCGGGAATTGACCTTAACCTTCGGGCCGGGAATGAGAAATGCTAAGGTAAAAACATCATCGGGAAAACTAATCTCTGCGGGTTCCAGGACGTCCATATCCAATTCTTTAACCGGAGAACAAGCCAGAAAATAGACCAACATCCATGGAATAAGAAGCAAAAGCAATTTTTTTTTCATACCGGTTATATGAAACACAATATCACTGCATTTAAAAATTATGTGTTCATTCCGCCACAAACGTGAATAACCTGACCCGTGATATAAACCGACAAATCGGAAGCCAGGAACAAAGCTGTATTGGCTACATCTTCAGGAGTTCCACCCCTTTTTAAAGGTATATTTTCAGCCCATTCCTTTTTGACAGATTCACTTAACCTGTCGGTCATTTCAGTAATGATGAACCCAGGAGCCAGGGCATTACATCGAATATTTCTTGATCCCAGTTCTTTTGCAATTGATTTGGTAAAACCAATAATTCCGGCTTTTGAAGCTGAATAGTTCGATTGTCCTGCATTACCACTGATACCAACAACCGAGCTCATATTGATAATGGACCCGGACTTTTGTTTAAGCATGCTTCGTTGAATAGCATGCGTAAAATTGAAAACAGATTTCAGGTTGACATTGATCACTGCATCCCATTGATCCTCTGTCATCCGCATCAGTAAAGTGTCTTTCGTTATGCCTGCATTATTAACCAAAATATCAATCTGACCAAAATCTTTTATGATTTGGTTGACAGTTTCCCGGGTAGATTCAAAATTACTGGCA
>CAYYLT010000052.1:0-15201 GCA_964472385.1 uncultured Bacteroidales bacterium | reverse complement strand
AAGATGGATCCACAAAATCTGCAGAAGAAGTGTTTGACAATATTGTGGGTTATCTTCAAAATATGATGAATCGCTACAGCATACCGCAATCTTAATATTAACCTTTCCTTTATAATTCCGGATATATTATTCATGGATATCATCAAAAAAGGGCCTGCTCGGGCCCTTTCTTGATGTTGAAGCTGATAAAGTTAAATTTCCGGGTACTTATAAGCGTATAGGTTCCGTTTTGCTTCTATGCCAGGCTTATTAGCGGAAACTGATACCCAGTCCGCCGGAAGCAACTGAATAGTCGGCATAAGTATAATCAAAATGCAGCGTTATCACCGCAAACTTAAACCGGACACCGATATTATAACGCGGATTTGTCGTATTCCCCCCCTGATGTTTGATTTGCATATCAACTGGATCCTTTACCGCGTCATCTTGACTGACCACCGGCGTAACACCGTCAAGACCAATCATGGGATAATTCCCGTTCACGGCCAGATTGGTGTTAACCGTATTAAATCCGACTCCTCCGTAAAAACAGACCACCGGCAGATTGGCGGAAACCAGCAAATTGGTGGTAAAACTACTCATTTCGAGAATCATCTTCTGGTTGTTATAAAAGGCATTGTTGTAGGACTCCGAAACGGGGTCATATCCCTCTACATCATTTTTATCTACGATGCCTTCATCAACGTAGGATTTTGGCATAAAATTGAGTCCTGTCTGAGAGTTAAGCCTGGTATATCCTGCCATAATGGAAAGGTGTAATATAGGGAGCTTATTGATTGCAGGGATCCATTGTTTAATACTGTGTTTAACGCCGAGTCCCCACATACCGATCTCAGCCTGATTTTTAAATTGCATATCGGGGACGTACCTGCCCATAATTTCGGTTCCTTTGACTAAACCCACACCAACCTGGAGCATGGGGGCGGGAGCAATACCCATGCCGGTGCCTTTAGGCAATTTGAATTTCGCAACTTCTTCCGGTTCGCTTAGCACACCAAAATCATCCTCGTATATAAGTACGGCACCGGGGTTGTTATCTCCCATGGCAGTTGGAGACGAAGTAGCAGTAGTTGTTATGTCTGTTAATCCCAGTTCCTGAGGATTAAAATGCTTATGTGCATCCGGGACAAATGTGGTATTCAGTGTAAAAGTAATATCAAAACCCAGTGTCTTATGAGGTTTTGCTGTATTGTACCATCCGCTGGAAAGATCAGTTCCCAGGGCATTGGTATACGGGCGGATATACTCTTTTAAGAGGATTTCTGCATTTTCTTGATATGGGATGAGCGTTCCCAAATTATCGAACTGCGCTTGGGCAGGGATAAGAAAACTAATCACAATAATCCCCGATAACAGCAGTTTTGAAATTGGTCTGTTTTTCATAGCATTTATTTTTTTAATTTTGTCTTTGTATGGATTTTTATTTGTTTCATACGGTAAAATCATAGATTTGTTAGGGTAAATATACCATCTTGACAAATATAAGCCAAATATAGAAAAATCTGATAATTCAAAAAATCACATGGTCATAAACCAGCCTTTGGCAGACAGGTTAAGGCCCAAAAAACTTGAACAATTCATAGGGCAGGATCATTTGGTTGGTGAAAATGCCGTATTGAGAAAAATCATTGAATCGGGAAACATTCCTTCTTTTATATTATGGGGACCGCCCGGTACAGGAAAGACTACGCTAGCAAGGATCATTGCCAATGCCCATAAGCGGGTATTTTATACCTTGAGTGCGGTGCACAGTGGTGTGAAAGATGTCAGAGAAACCATAGAGAAAGCCAGGAACCAGCGTTTCTTTGATGCACCGAATGCCCTTGTTTTTATTGATGAGATACACCGCTTCAGTAAATCACAACAAGATTCTTTGTTGAGCGCTGTTGAGCAGGGAACTATTACCCTTATTGGTGCAACAACGGAAAATCCATCTTTTGAGGTCATCTCCCCGTTATTATCGAGATGCCAGGTTTATGTGCTGGAACCAATGGCTGAAGATGAACTGGATAAACTGTTCAATCGGGCATTGCATGAAGATTGGTATCTGAAAAAATACCAGATTACCGTGCGTGAAAAATCAGATTTGTTCCGTTATTCAGGTGGTGATGCCAGGAAATTATACAATATGCTTGAATTGGTTGTACAGGCTCAGGCGTCTGATGATCCCAACCAGGAGATTATCATTACCAATGAACAGGTAAGTAAAATTGTGCAAAAACACATGGCATTTTATGACAAAAATGCCGATCAGCATTACGACATCATTTCTGCTTTTATCAAATCAATCCGCGGAAGTGACCCGAATGCAGCAGTATATTGGCTTGCTCGCATGGTTGAGGGAGGTGAAGATCCTAAGTTTATTGCCAGAAGACTGGTTATTCTTGCTGCCGAAGATATAGGTCTGGCCAATCCCAATGCTTTGCTGATGGCAAACAGTTGCTTTGATGCCACAGAAAGAATAGGCTGGCCAGAATCAAGGATTATTCTCTCAGAAGCAGCAATTTATCTGGCTACTTCTGCAAAGAGTAATTCTGCCTATATGGCTATTAATCAGGCCCAGGATCAGGTAAGAAAAACAGGTGATCTGCCTGTTCCGCTTCATATCCGCAACGCACCTACAAAGCTCATGAAAGAGCTGGGTTATGGAAAGACCTACAAATATGCCCATAACTATCAGGGAAATTTTGCAAGGCAAGAATTTTTACCTGAAAAAATTTCCGGAATGAAAATGTATCAGCCTCAACAAAATAAAAAAGAACATGAAATTCTTATGCGACTGAGGGGTTGGTGGAATGACCGGTATGATTACTAAAACTCATTAACCATATATTAAAATTTCATGAACAATCGATAAACATAACCGCAATGATGTACAATATCCACAACCTTAAATACCTGAAAACCGGTAACTTTTTTCTTCTTGCCGGTCCTTGTATAATTGAAGATGAAGACACACCCCTCAGGATAGCCGAGCATATTGTCAGATTAGCCGACAAACACAGTATCCCCTATGTTTTTAAGGCTTCTTACAGAAAAGCCAATCGCTCAAAGTTGGATTCTTTTACCGGTATAGGTAATGAAAGCGCATTGCAGATACTGGAAAAGGTAAAGAAGCAATTTCATGTACCTGTTGTCACCGACATCCATACGCCCGGAGAAGCTGCAATGGTGGCTGAATATGCAGATATTATTCAAATCCCTGCTTTTCTTTGTCGCCAAACCGAATTGTTGATAGCTGCTGCGGAAACCGGTTGTCCCGTGAACATAAAAAAAGGGCAGTTTCTTTCTCCTTATGCTATGAAATTTGCAGCCCAGAAAGTTATTGATTCCGGAAACTCCAGGGTTATCCTTACAGAAAGAGGCAACAGCTTTGGGTATAGTGATCTGATTGTTGACATACGGGGAATACCGATTATGAAGAAAACCAATTTACCCGTTGTTTTGGATATCACCCACAGCCTTCAACAGCCCAATCAAGCTTCGGGAGTAAGCGGTGGTCAACCTGAAATGATTGAAATATTGGGCCGTGCAGGTATTGCTGCCGGTTGTGATGGCATTTTTATTGAAACCCATCCTGAACCTGAACATGCCGGAAGTGATGGTGCCAATATGCTTCCCATCAATAAACTGGATGACTTGTTGTATAAATTGCTGGCTATTCACCATGTAGTGAATAAGTTTTGACCTGTATGGGTCAGGTTAAAAAGTCCTGCTGAAAAGATTTATCATTCCAATCCTTCTGTATCGGTGTAACGGGAAACAGAAAAATATGCGGGGCACAAAAATGCGTGTAACCAAGCCAACAAATCTTATAAACAGCTTTTGGGCAAGGTAAAATGAAAAGCACTCCCTTTACCCTTTTCACTTTCAACCCATATATTCCCATGATTTTTTTCAACAAAATCCTTACAGAGTGTGATACCCAGACCGGTACCTTCTTCGGATTCGGTTCCTGAAGTAGAGAAATTAGCAGAGAGATCAAAAATCTTGTCCACATTTTCCGGCTCAATACCTATACCATAATCAATCACCGAAATGATGACAAACTTTTGATCATAGTCTTTAGCAACCACTTTGATGGTTCCTTTCCGATGCGAAAACTTTATGGCATTCGAGAACAAATTTCTTAAAACAGTATTAACCATGTTTTTATCAGCATATACTGTTGAAGCTTGATCCGCATCAATTTGCAATGCAATTTCTTTTTGATTGGCCTGATTTTGTATCAGGCGCATATTCTCCTGAATTGTTTCTTTCACATCGAGCTCCTCGGGTGACACTACAAGTTGACCTGTTTGAGCCCTGGCCCATTGTAACAAATTGTCCAACAGACTGTAGGCATTTGTTGAATATTTGTATATTTGTTGAATAAATAGCTGGATTTTTTCTTTGGAATAATTTTCATAGCGGTAAGCCAATAATTCAGAAAGCCCGATAATTGTATTAAAAGGGTTTTTAAGATCGTGTGCAATGATCGAAAAGAATTTATCCTTGGTAGCATTCATCATTTCAAGTTCATTCCGTTTTTCTTCTATTTCTTCTTTTTCCTTTTGGATGGCATGGCTTTTTAACACAAGTTGTTCTTCGGTAAGATTACTTTTTCTTAAGCGTTCAATCAGTGTTTTTAACATAACTTTTGCAAAATGCAGATCCTTATCAAGCAATTCATCAAAATAAACCTTTCCCAAACGAAGCAGGGTTGTATCCTCAAGAGCGGTCACCGAAGCGGAACGCTCAGAGGTATCCACCAATGAATATTCACCAAAAAAGTCATATTGCTTGAACACGGCAAATTGATAATCGCCGTCATGCACTTTAACCCTTCCCTTTTCTATGATATAAAGTCCGGGTAATAAGTCTCCCTTGTTAAAAATGACCTGGCTTTTTTTATATTTTAGTTCTTCGAGGGATTGCAATATAAAATCAAGCAGTTGAGGTGGTGTATTTTTAAATAGATCTGTGGCCTTAAGCAGTTTTTTCCGATCTTCCGGGAGCTTGTCATTATTTGATAAAATAACCATGTAATAAAGAATAAAGTATTGCAGAAAGACAATTAACAATTAACAGTGTGCTGTCTATTAACAAAGATATAAATAATTATAACCTGAACAAACTAGCCTGCCATATTCATAAACAAACAGCATGAAGTTTATGAATGTGCGATGGTTTTCGGGGTGGATCCAGGCATCCCCATTAGCGTCAGAAATGATTTGTGAATAATCTGGACAAGAAACAAAAAAGTTATAAACCCGAATCATTCATCATTTGAGGCTACCCTGTATTGGTTTGTAAGGTCTTGTGCCCGGGTTCAAAAGTTAACGTGAATGGTTCATCAGGAAGATTACAGGTCGTTGTTATTGTTGATGTAGGTATAAAGGGGTTTGGGTGTATTATATTGAAATAAGTCGTGCTCCGGCCAAGTGTCTATGCTACTGATAAATTCCGACATCATTTCATCGATCTTATAAGTAAATTCATGTCCCTGGTCATTGCTGGTATTGACCAGCATAACCCAGGAATAACCGTCATTGCAACGTTTCATTAAAGCGGAGGTACCGGCAAGGGAACCGGAACGTTTCCATATACCGTTATAGGTTGTACTGACCCATCCGATGGGTTTAAAACCGGCTCTTGTTTGAGCCATTTGCTTAAGGGAAGCCTTGGATAAAATATCTTTTTTCTTTGTATATCCATCAATATGAACAAGAAGCTTCATTAATTCCACAGGTGAAGCTATCCAGGCACCTGCAGCACCAAGTACTTCCATGTTATTGGCCCCATAATGCCTGGTAACCTGCTTTCTATAATCATAGGATGAATAGGCTTTTTTATATCTCGAATTTAAATAGTAATTTACTTCATTGGACAGCAATTTGCTTTTTCTTGAATGGCCCAAATGCATGTCAAATATTCCCAAAGGATTTAAAACATTGGAAGTAACATAAGATTCATAATCCAATCCCGAAATTTTTTCAATCACCTTACCCAGCACTGTATAACCAAAATTTGAGTAAGAACTTCTGGTGCCAGGTGTAAAGTCAAGTCTGCGTTTACTTAAAGTATACTGAATCGTGGTCTCAAGATCCACGGGCAGATCAACATTCATCTCTCTGTGTATGGTGTATGGCATAAATACGGGATCGCCGCTATACCGGTCCCACCCTGCGGAATGGGTCAGCAAATGGTAAATGGTAATATCTTTAACCCTTGGATCCCGGATAACCTGGTATATGGAATCATTCAATATGCCTTGTTCTCCAAATACTTTATCCTCCAACGCTAACTGTCCCTGCTCCTTTAAATGCATAATGCTGACGGCTGTAATGAGTTTGGAAATGCTGGCAACCCGGAAAAGATGTTTTGGTTGTACGATATCTTTGCTTGCTTTATCGGCATAACCAAACCCTTTAGCGTAAATCAACTTTTCATTTTTGGTTATAGCAACAGAGGCACCGACGATATTCCATTTTTCAAGAAATTTTGTGATATGCGCTTCTGCATTCGCTATTGCAGGATATGAGGAAACTTTATTGCTCAACTTATGAGATATGGCATTGGCGGTCAAATTCGATTCTGACTCAACAGATATGGATATTTCAGAAAGAGAAATGAATATCCATCCGAAAAACACCAGTATCAATGCAATTAACTTCTTGTTTATGGAATAAGTTACCATACAAAACCATTTAAAAAACAACAACATAAATATGTTGAGTCTAACCAATAACTTTAGAAATTGTTTATTTTAGGAAAAGAGTCGCAAAAGTAAAATTTATAATCAAATCAATGCATTTTTTTTCAAAAATACTGCGAAAACCGAAACGGGACAATGGGTAGGTTATTATTAAGCGATAAAGTTTTTAATTTTTTTTAACATAGAAATTTATCAACAATCCCTGTTAATAAATTTACCGCTTAATATATATTAAACCTGTATTATTCAGGTTAGGTTTTGCGTAGCAATGAATAATACAGGTTTAATCGTGATTATTGTTGTGTAAATTAAAAGAACAGCCCAACGGTAACAATAAACTGATTGGTGCGGTTATTGATATCAAACGACTGATTACCAATTTGCACGCTTTCTCCCAATTTGCTCAGGCTACCTTCATATTTTGCATCCAGGGTAAAGGTATTGAGCAGGTCTAATCCCACTCCTACCTGATAGCCCCAGGAGGCACCATTAAACTTTTCATTATATTCTGTAGCAGCTTCAATAGCAGATTGCTGATCAAGGATAATACTTCCTACCGGACCTGCCTGTATGCGGGCCGGGCCAAATTTCCAGCCTGCCATAATGGGAATATCGATTTTTTTAAATTCCTGCTCTCTTACACTTGAAACAGCATCTTCGGGATTCTGCCTGTCCAATTGGCTGACCTTTACCCTGGAACTGGTGGATGTAAACATCAATTCAGGCTGAATATACAATGCAGCAATCGAAAGCCTGCCAAATAATCCGGCCTGAAACCCAACTTTGGCATCCTGTGCTTCAACCTTTAACTGATCATAGTCTAATTCGGTCTCATCCACCGGTACCTTTTCGTTTAAATTGGAGGAAGACGATACAATACCTCCTTTAACACCAAATTGCAACTGTCCGAATACACCAGGTAATGCAATAAGCATAATGAATAATGCCAAATAAAGTTTTTTCATCTGTTTAAAATTTTTGTCGTTAAAAAAATGCCAAAAATTTTGGCACATGCAGGAACTCCCGATGAACTTTTTTAATCATTTGCCTGTGAGTAATTTATGATTAATAAAGTTCATGGTCGTTTCATAATCTGTTTTTTTAACCTGTATTATTCAATAATGGGAAAAAGTAGCGGTGACAATACACTACTATCTGTTCTATAACGATTTATGTCCATTAATAGGATAAAAGCCAATAAGACAGATGATTTGAAAAACTTAAAAATCAAATGCTTATTGACTATTAGCGTTTTGATGTAAAAAAGTGACGTCGCTCATACGTCTAAAACTTGACGCATGAATAATACAGGCTAGATGCCTTCGGCGTCATTGACATACCCTTTATTCATTTCTTCCTCATTGGCTTCCCGCACAGCCATTACCTGACCCTGGAAAAACAGATCATCACCGGCCAAAGGATGGTTGAAATCCATTTTAACCTGCTCATCAGCAACTTCAAGTACAATACCATCAAGCCTGTTGCCTTCCTGATCCTGCATGGGAATATAATTTCCTTCTTTTAGCAGGTCATGGTCAACTTCCCCTTCAACTTTAAAGGTTTCTATGGGTAACTCAACAATGGCATCGTCAGAAGCTTCACCATAGGCCTGATCTGAAGGTATTTTAAAGCTGAAGTTATCTCCTTCATTTAATCCTTTGATATTTTCCTCAAATTTTTCCAGCATATTCCCCACTCCGAAAAGAAAGGTCAGAGGCTTTTCTTTGTCTACGGTTTCCACTACTTCACCATCAAAATCATCTACACTTAACTGGTAAGTTACGGAAACGACTTTTTGCTTTTCAATGCTCATATAACTAATTTTAATTTTGGAGATTATTCTGTTTACTATCCATCAAAATACTGATATGTTACGAGTTATAGCCATTTCTTTTTCTTCATGAATCAGGCAGGCTAAAATTGTATACAAAGGAAAAGGAATATTTACACAATGTCAAAATTTCAGCCTAATAAAATAAAAAAAAAGATGCAGCAAATGTATAAGCCAGGTTCTGTTCTCGATTTTGGGCGAGTTTCCATCATTTATCTAAGCGGCCTACCCCCCTGCTTTGGGCGAGCAACCCTCAAATGCCGGTATACATGGCCTTACAACCCATGAGACCGACCAGCTATTCCGGTCACCCGGAATACTGGTGAGCTCTTACCTCACCTTTTCACCCTTATCCGGTGGATACCGGACGGTATATCTTTCTGTTCCGGCTCTATACCCTCGCGGATATCTTCCCTTTCGGAAGCATGGTGCTCTGTGTTGCCCGGACTTTCCTCTCCCCCTCGTAATTGAAGGGAAGCGATGGAATAATCTGCTGCATCTTTATGGCTTGATTTTATAGATAACTTCTATTTATAACGTGGTGAAAACATCATTATTATCGGAGAAAAATCATGGTAGCCCCATACCCGTATTCTTTAAAAGAAGCATCCTGATAATCGAGCCGGGGATAGTGCCGGTCAAGATATTTGCGGATTTCATATCTTAATCTGCCATTACCTATCCCATGAATAAACACAATCCGCTTTAAATCAGGGGATTCAAAGGATCCGTTCAGGGTAGTTTGAAACTTTCCCATTTGAATTTCCAACATTTCTTTATTGGATAAATCCCCTGGCTTTTCCACCAATTCCTCGATATGCAGATCCACTTCTTCTGTATCCGGCTTTTTGTTGCGCCGCTTAATGCCCGTATTTCCGTCTGACGAATGTTCCTTATCCCGAATCACATTTCTTATCTGCTCGTCGGTAAGCGCTGAGATTTTATCGTTGAATGCCTTTTCCTGATTGAGATTAAGAATATACGCATGTTCATCAAAAAATTCATTTTCCACAAAAGTACCTGATTTAAAAAATTTCTGAGGTTGGAGGTTTAAGCATAGATCAACCGGTGCAACCGGTTTGAAAAAACCTTTTTTACTGAATATCAGTTGAAACCTAAAGTGCCTTATTTCATTCAAGCGCTCTTTCTCAATGGTTTTTATGTAGATCTTGGTATTATCTTCCAGGTCGCCCGAAGCAAAGTAAACATAAGTATTTGCCCTCTTTAGCAAGATCAGATAATGTAAACCGCAATTGCTATCGTTAATGACATAGGTTTCCAGGTCTTTATTAGCGGGATAATCAGGATTTAAAGGAACAAAAGAAAAATATACCTTTTCGGTAGGATCTTCTTCAGATTGCAGTATGGTATCCCCTGGCAGTTCCTCTTCAAAAGGATCATATTTATCTGTATCCTCTTCCTTTTCATCCGTGGAATTAGAGGTATCAGCCGTTGAAGAATTCTCCTCTATTTTAAGCAGTTCCTCGGTAAGTACAGGCACTTCAAATCCCTCTTCATCCAAAATATTTACCATATGACTGCTGATAATCCCGGTAACCTCACCACCGCCCGTATCATTTAAAAATTTTACCTTATCGCCAACTTTTAGTTCCATTTCCATATCCTTTTTAAATTCAAAGACAACATAACCAAAGTATAGTTCATGCGATAAGCCTTATCCCCTGTCTATTTTACAAAACACCCTTAACGACAGGGCTCATCGTCATGATTATGCTAACCTGTATTGTTTTTAAAAAAAGAATTTGATAAAAAACACGGGATAGAAATATTCTATGTATCAATAATACAGGTTACGTTGTTCATAATGAACCGCAAAAATACTTAATTTTGCATGATTAAACGATAAAATATGACAGACCCTGATAAAATATCGGTCAAAGATTTTCATTATTATCTTCCTGAGGATAAAATAGCCAAATACCCTTTGAACAAACGTTCAAAATCAAAATTACTGATTTATAACCGAGGCAACCTCAAAAAAGATTTATTCGCAAATATCACCCGGTATCTCCTCTCTGATCATTTATTGGTTTTCAATAATGCCAGGGTTGTTCATGCCCGTCTGTTATTCCGGAAACCGACAGGGGCCCTTATAGAAATCTTCTGTCTGGAACCTGTTGATCCCCCCGATTATACTTCTGCTTTTCGCAACAATAAATCGGTAATATGGAAATGCATGGTAGGCAATCTAAAAAAATGGAAAACAGGTCGTTTAACGTTGGATTTGGATATTAAAAACAAACCTGTCAAACTGGAGGCCCAACAGGTAAATCGGGAGCAAGATTATGTTATTTTAGAAATCTGCTGGGATAATCAGCAGGTTACTTTTGGTGAGATTTTGGAACAATCCGGTAAAGTCCCCATACCTCCTTATCTGAAAAGAGAAAGTGAGGAGATTGACAAACACCGTTATCAAACCATATATTCAAAAGTCAAAGGCTCGGTAGCTGCTCCCACAGCAGGTCTTCATTTTACCGATAATATTTTTGAGGAATTGGATAGAAAGGGAGTCCAACGCACAGAACTGACCCTACATATTGGTGTAGGTACTTTCAGACCGGTAAAAACCGAAACTGCAAGTCAGCATACCATGCATGTCGAAAACTTTTCTGTATCTATAGCAACCCTGGAGAAACTGATCAATATGGCTCCCCGTATAATTGCTGTTGGAACTACCTCTGTCCGGACTATGGAAAGTCTTTACTGGTTGGGAGTTAAAATGCATCATGGCAGATACACTGACAAACAACAGATAAGCCTGGGGCAATGGGAATATAGGGATTTACCTGGTGATTTAGGGGTAATACAGTCCCTGAAGGAAATACACCAATACCTTAAAAATTCCGGCCGGGAATATTTGAATGCAAGCACGCAGATCATGATCGCCCCCGGTTATTCCTTTAAATTGACCAGCGGAATGATCACCAATTTTCACCTACCCGGAAGCTCACTCCTAATGCTTATTGCTGCTTTTGTAGGGGAAGACTGGATGAGAATATACCAGTCTGCACTGAAGAACGATTTCCGGTTTTTGAGTTATGGCGACAGCTCATTACTTTTTCCAAGACAATAAACCCGTATCCATAACAGTAAAACTATGAACTGCGATTTTTCTCTTTAACAATCCAGTGGAGATCAACCTGTCATTATGGCTTTGTGTGATGGGAAAGCGCAGAATTATTTGAGTGTTTTTTTCATCAAATCGACAAAACCGTATATGTCTTCAACCTTGGTATCGAACGAAGTCATCCATCGCACCACAGATGCTTCCTGATTCCATACATAAAAGAGATATTCTTTTTGCAACTCGGGGATTATTGTCCGGGGAATCTTTGCAAAAACACCATTGGCCTGTACCTGTTGGGATATTTCAATACCCGGTATTTGGCATGCTTCCTGTGCAAGAAGACAAGCCATGGCATTTGCATGCTTTGCCGTTTCATACCAAAGATCACCGGTAAGGTATCTCAGGAACTGAACGGAAATAAAACGCATCTTGCTGGCCAGTTGCATTCCTTGTTTCCGGATGTATTTAAATTCTTTTTTGGCCAGGTCATTGAAAAAAAGGATGGCTTCACCATACATCATACCATTCTTTGTGCCACCGAAAGATAGCACATCAACACCGACATCCCTGGTAATCTCTTTAAAACCTTTCCCCAGGTGAACTGCTGCATTGGCAATACGGGCACCATCCATATGGACATACATATTGTTATGATGCGCCAGGTCGGCAATAGCTTTGATCTCATCCGGGGTATAAACCGTACCCAGTTCTGTTGCCTGAGAAAGAGATATGACCCGGGGTTGCGAATGGTGCTCAAAATCAATACCCTTAATGTGTTTCTGAATACCTGAAACAGTTAATTTCCCATTTTGTGTTGCAACCGGTAAGAGTTTAATGCCATTGAATTTTTCAGGAGCGCCACATTCGTCTTCATGAATATGCGCTGTTTCCGCACAAATTACGGAATGGTAAGATTGGCATAAGGATCCTATTCCCAATACATTGGCAGACGTGCCCAAGAAAACAAAGTAAATACCCACGTCCCTGCCCAAGTATTCCTTAAATTTCTCAGATGCCCGTTTTGTGAAGATATCATTCCCATAAGCTTCGGTATGACCCGTATTGGCTTCCTGCAAAGCCAGCATTATTTCAGGATGAACCCCTGAATTGTTATCACTGGCAAAACCTCTTTTCTGCATATTTAGATTATTTTAATTACGGTATGAAACAGGCTAAAACTTTTCATCATAACGGGTCCATAATGAATCGCCGAGTTTCCATGCCTTTTCAACCACTCTGTTGCCCCATTCATTGGTGTAATTTGTCAGAAATACCTCAGCTTTTTTGGGATCCTGCTCATGCAATTGCCGGGCTTTTTTTTCCATCTGGTTTTGTTGTTCAAAAAGTTTCTGTTGCCAGGGTGTCCACACACGGTCAATATCCTGATGCATATCTCCCCATCTTTGTGCTGCAAGTGTACCTAAGCGGTTAAATGCCCACCAGGCTGATTCACGGGTATATCCATTTTTTCTTCCTGGTTTTCTGTAGGATTTGGGAAGTTCTGTTGTTCCTGCATAGATGGGTATATATATGGAAGAAGCCACATTATCCTGGGCCAGCCAGACCACGCCGCCGATCTTATCGGGTAGCCAGCTACGGCATTGAATGATGGTTGCGTACATAGTATACCATCTGGCAATGGTACGTTCACCCAGGAATCTGATATCTCCGGTTTTTTTATTGACATGATACCACCCTCCGCTGACATTTTCAATTGCAAGCTGGTCGTAAGGCATGAATGGGTTGGCCAGCGGAGAGATCACCTGTTCTCCGGCTTCATTCTCCCAGGTTGTATTACGACGCATATCATATGGCGTACCCTGGTAGTAATCTTTAAATACCGTAACCAGATCGCTGAGGTTGACTTTAGCATCCGGTTTAACCGAGAACGGATAGTTTTCTGAAGTTGGGCTCAGATCCAATGATGGCGCGAGCAGGTCGAAAACCCTCCATTCTCTTCTTCTTGCAGCAACTGATTTTCTGCTTTTGGGAGCATAAGCATAACAAAATGCAAATGGTCCATTATCAGGATTCCACCAACCTCTTTGTCTGGCTACCCTGAATACATTATCAGAGGCCATAAAACGTTCAGGCTTTTTCAGATTGATTTGCCGGATCCTTGAAGCATTGGCATTGACAGATATATGATTGTCCGGCACGCGCTGTGCAGCCCAGATAGAACCTATTTTTCCTTTTCCAGGCCCGAGGATCTCAAAATGCCAAACTTCCTTTTCATCAGCTATGGTCAGACACTCACCAAAATCTCGCCACCCATACTTCTTGGTCAATTTCCCGGCAAGCTTTATGGCTTCCCGGGCTGTTGTAGCACGCTCCAGCATTAACTTACACAAACGCTGACAGTCAATTAGTCCCTTATCAGATTGCAGGGTATCTCTACCACCAAAGGTCGATTCTCCAATAGCCAGTTGATGCTCATTGATACAGGGATAAGCTGTATTTAGATATCCAAAGGTATGGCCTGCCTGAGGAATGGCGCCTATTTTCTTATGTTTATATGCCGGCATGGCTTGTGCCGAATCATTCATGCGTTTGTACATGGTTACCATAGCATCCGCAGGATGATCCGCAGCTTGTTTGACATCCATCCAGGAACGGGTGCGGTGACTGTCATCCGTGTGGGAAGTGATAACAGATCCATCCGAACTTGCATCTTTGCCTATCGTTATCGTGGTGCAGCCATCAGGAAAATCCCCTGCCCAATCGGCTTTTGACTGGCTAAAAATACAACATGCCTGAAAGAGAAATAAAGTAAATAATAATAACCGCCGTGGAATTTTTGCTTTCTTCATAATGTATCAAATTTTGTGGGCACCAATATAATAAAATCAATCTTAATTCCATTGTTATAAATTTGCCTGGAATTCATAGAAACCCGTTTGCTAAATATGAAAATTTATCTTATATTTCATCAATTATCCATATTTTGAATCATCTTGTTGAATTTTACAGGTTATAGAAAAGGGGGCAGGATATATGGCAAAGTTCATTTAAGATATTAATAATGAACAAGTTAATGGTTTTGCCGGAATATATTGTCAAACTATGGGCTATGAGAAAAAAAATGAGGAATTTATGAATAAGACTGCAGAAAAAATCGCGCAGAAAAAAGCCATTTATTATAAATGTCTTGAAATATTGGAGAATAATGCCGAAACTGCCCGTCAAACAATGAATGAGATACAGCATGATGCCAATGAGGCAGAAAAGGAACATGATGTTTTTGACGGTTCACGCTCTGAATTGCTCAGGGAAAGAGATATATATGCCGAACAACTGCAGAAAAACCTTGATGAGATACAAATCTTGAAAAAGGTCCATTTTGACCGGTTGGAGGATAAAGTGGAATTTGGTGCTGTTGTCCTTACCAATAAACAAAAAATATTTATTGCCCTGGGCCTTGGTAAAGTAAAAGTGAATGGCGATCAGTATTTTGTAATATCAAAGGATACACCGATATATCAAAGCATGGAAGGCATGAGAAAAGGCGATACCTTTGAATTTAACGGTACAACATTTGATATAAAGGATGTTTTCTAGCCTGCATTATGCATAAAAATGGAAAAT
>CAYYLT010000051.1:0-15226 GCA_964472385.1 uncultured Bacteroidales bacterium | reverse complement strand
CAGCTTCGCTTTGCCGCCTCGTAGCTGATGCACTAAAGACTTTTTCAGCAAACCCGACTTAGCCTGTATTGTTCATAAAAAATGGAAAACCATTTATAAACAAAAGAATATTAGTACTTTACTCATTATGCTCATTTATCAGTATATTTGCAGTTAATCCGGGGCTTTAATTAGAATTATAAGTTTTTGGGACAGGTTATTATTATGTTATGTTAATATGAAATGAATGAATGGTATTATATTATAATACATAAACTAAAAAATAGATCAATAAGTATATATATACCTTAATTTTTTCATATTTCAATAAAAGATATGTGCCAAATATTCGTACCTCAGCCTAATGATTTTTGCACATGATTCCTATCGGCTGGTTCATTTTCCTTATGGGAGATCACTATTTTTCGGATCATCAGATTTTCCACGCCACCAGTTGGCCAGTGATGAGCCGGTGACGTTCATCATAGGGCCAAAGACTGCGGGTGCCAAGCCAATGGTGGCTACCCTGCCCATTTCGAGTGCTATACCACTGGCAAGCCCTCCGTTCTGCATGCCCACTTCCAGGGCTACTGCGCGACATGAATTTTCGGGCATGCCCAGCAAACGACATCCCCAATAGCCGAGAAAGTAACCCAGCGAATTATGGATCAGGCAGGCCAATATCAGGGCGATACCAATTTCAATTAAGGAATCTCTTCCGGCAGCAGTAATAATGGTAATGATCACTCCGATTCCGATCATGGAAACCAGCGAAAGGGCTTGATCCAGCCAGTCCCGGTTGCCTTTTGAAAGTATTCTGAACAACCATGCGGCCAAAATGGGCAATGCCTGAAACAGCAGGATGTCTTGCAGAAACATCCCCATTTGATTTTGCATGGAAACATCTCCGGTTTGATAATTGATCAGGTTTTTCAGACCGATTATTAAGATAAATATTAAGGCCTGCAGAGAGATATGCTTGTGTTTTTCTTTTCCATATCCGATGGCATTGAATATCAAACCTGCTATGATCGGGAGGATGACTATATTGATGATGCTGAGCATCATCTCCCAAAAGTCGATGGGAACAAATCTTCCTGCAAGCAGTTTCATCAGGGAAGGTGTCATTATCGGGGCCAGCAGGGTTGCTACGGTGGTCAGGGTGACCGAAAGCGCGAGATTGGCCCTGGCAATAAAAGTCATGACGTTGGATGCCAGACCGCTTGGTGAGGAACCCACCAATATGATTCCAGCGGCTATTTCAGGCGGGAAATTAAAAAGGGTCGCTACTGTAAATCCTACCACAGGCATGATGGTGAACTGACACACCACTCCTATGGCTACGCCTTTAGGCATTTTGATCACATCAGCAAAATTTTTCACACTCAGTTGGGAACCCATTCCAAACATAATGATCTGCAGCAAGGGAACAATAAGGATTTTCAAATCTACACCGCCCAGTTCCCGAAAATACTGGGGATAATTCATGGATATAGATACTGCGGCAAAAATCCAGATGGTGTAGGCAAATTTTTTCAGATGGCTGAAGCCGTGGAAACCTATGGCCAGGCATATTAAGCACAGGGTCAGTAAGGTACCGGTAACCTGCTGGAAGTTAAAGATCCAGCTTATAATCAATGACAGGAAAAGCAGGGCAGCAGTACCCAGTGCTGGATAAAAGAGCAGATTTTTTCTGTTGATTTCCATGTATTGGTATAGTTGTGGTATATCATTTTTTCCAACGGAAATTTTTAACAATGCATAACAGGTAAAACAGACTTTGAATTATTGCGCTTCCAGCCATATTGCTTCTTCGCCTCCTGAAGTCAGGGTAACAGCATGATCTCCTCCTGCCTTGACGGTTGCTGTTATGGTTTTTTCAGAATTGCACTTTTAAGATCTTATCGTTCCTGTCTTTTGATTCATCTGCTTCCAATCCGGGAAAGGTTTTCATATTGCCGGGTTGTTCTCCTATCTTAACGGTATAAAGTCCGTCTTTGAAAACCTTGGGTGAAAATTGGGTGCCATTGATCCGCAGTGTATAAACTATCTGGTTTGTTGGTTCATAGATAACCTTAACCACGGGAGCTTCTATACCTGACACTTGAATTTTGGGTAAATAAGCTATGGCTTCCCTGCTGTAATTTTCCAACTGGTTTATGGTCACTGGCCATCCTTTATATTGTTCGGCATTCTCATTGGATAGATGGACCCCACGGGGCCAGCATTCAAACCGGATGTCACGGGTGTCGGTATTAAAGCGAACCAAGCCGTATCCGGCAGCTCGTTCTCCCCATTCACCGCCCCATTTGTTTTTCCTTTCCTCACTGGGATTGGCATAAGCGTGCATGGTTATTTTGTTGTGAAATCCGTCGTAATAGTCGCCCAGACCATCAAGGGGCCCCTGAACCGGCTTGCCGTCGGGAGCCTTTTTTGGGGTCCACCACCGGTTGTAATAATTGACAATAGAAGGGACACAGAAGGAATAGCCGGCATCTCTAAAACGGTTTACGCCGTGATGTATGACAGATGCAAGATGTTGATCTCCGGCTATATGCAATCCGAAAAATTTACGAATGGCTATAATAGCTCTGTCTCTGGCTGATTGAGGCCATCCATTGGAATCCATATCCGCAACCAGGGTATAATCATATTTGCCATGGCGGTGTGCTGCATTGGCAAATATTGTCTGGGAGAGGACCGCCTTCATCGATACACCCTGCCAGTTTTGTCCCCATTCATCCAGAAATTTCAGTTGCCGGTCGCCAAGAATTGTGCCTTCCGGGAGATCAACTTTTTTGGGATCATAATTGGGATCCGTGATATGATCGGCCCGGGGTCCCATTTGCGGCACCAGTCCTTTGGGTCCTGTTTTGAACTTGCGGTCCTCGATAATGGCAAACCCTACTTTTCCGATCTTCAGGGAGGTATAATAAACTCCTATGCCACGTTTAACGGGCGTTGGATCATAAGGGTCGGGCATATGGGAGGTCTGGGCATTCTGCACCGAATTGACATATTGCGGAGAATAGTAGTAACCGCCGTCATCGCCTGCCGGGCTTCCAGCTTTGATCCCACTTTCTCCCCATATGTTTCCCTGTCCGATATCATGATCATCGGGTATGCAAACGGTGGGCCGGTCTTTGATGATCTCTCCGAATTGCTGACCGAACAAAAGCCAGGCCTGTTGATGGTGTTTATGATCGTAGGACTGATCTCCTGAGAAGAAAAGCAGATCCGGGTCCTGGGCCTTGATGTTGCGTATGATATCCGGTTTCAGGCGCCGGTCGTAATTACCGTTACCCGTAAAAGCAGCCACAACGATCTCCTTTTTGCTTACCGGATCTTTTCTTATGGTACCTTCATAGGTTGCCTTTCCTCCGGCAGCTACCAGCCTGTAAAGATAATTTTTGGTATCGTCCCAGTCTTCCAACCGGAAATGGGCAGTCCACTGCTTTTTATCTTCCTGCGGCCAGCCGTAGGATTGCTCACTAACCGTGGTGGCAGCAATGGTTTTCCATTGACCGTCACGGTCTATTTGCAATTTGACTACCCGGTCTACACCTGCATCCAGCGGATAAAGCTGGGCAGTCATCTTTAATGTGTTGTTGTGTACTGTATATAATGCAAAACAAATGGCATCTTCAACCGGTACATCCGTTTTAAGCCAGCTCTCTCCGACAGGTTGCTGTGCCCTGGTGGTGATTATGCCTGTCATGATGATCACCAAAGTGGTAGATAGGAAATTTTTGTACTTCATATGGCTAAACTTTTTTCAATTAAAATTTGCTTGCAGCCCTGGCTGCGGTATGAATAATGCAGGCTAATTTAACTGATTTCATGAGCAAACCCTAACCTTTATTCTTTCATACATGTTAAATTATTCTGTACGATTGTCAAAACTAATGATTTGGCTGAAAGTTCCAAAAGGTTTGATGAAGTTTTTTTTATTGCTTGATTTTCAATATTATATTTGTTATGTATACAACCTGTCGTAAAAAGCTGTCAGGCGTTAGGAAGAACAGGGGAAAGAGGTTGGTGAGGATTATTACGGTTACCTGAATTTTTATCAGGACAGGGATGAAAAAGAGGCCATACAACGTTATGCTTCTATACCGGGACCAGATGCACGGGTGCGTTTCACCTGCCCGGGTTATGGCGAACAAGTCTGCCCGTAAGATGTCAGTGCCCGAAGCCGGTTGACCATGGGCCACCAGCATTTGAATTTGCATGCAGTCTGAATGATTGAGCTCATTTGGAATTGGCTGCCAGGCCTGAGCCTTGTTAACGCATTCAACAGCACTATTTGGTTTATTATTCTTCGGTCATATCCGCAGTAATCGGGGATATGCGAATGCTAAAAGCATAAGGTTTTGTTTTTACCTGATACGGATCCAATGGTTGATGAAATTTGGTTCCCAGTCCGGATACCATGTGGTCTATGTTTAAAATTACCGCCTTTGCCGTTTTAAGCTGATAAGTGTATCTGGCAAGGTCCAGGTTATCGGTTGTAAATTTTTGAGCGCTGATGTTGAAAGGGAATTTGCCTTTAATGAACCAGCCCTTACCCTGTTGGTTGGTTAACCGGGCCCACCGGATACCAGATCTGTTTCCATGATCGCATGGTACGATATAGGGTTCGTAGCGTTCAGTGATGGTTTTGCTATGCACGCCCATCCGGGCAGCCCTGTTGCGATCCGGATAGGTTTCTGCCGGGCCCCGGCCATACCATTTAAGATGATTAAATTCTTTCCGGAAGGCAGTTTGCATTCCGATTTTTGGCAATCTGCCCGGCAGATCCCCTTCGGGTGCAACCTCCTGTGTCAATAACAGCTCACCGTCACCCCAAATGGTCCACTGGGTGCTGAGCCTAAATCCCCCATTATGACTAGAACCCTTTGCTTTAGCAGATATTTCCAGTTGGTATTTGTAAGGTTCTTTTTGGGTTATAAGAAAAGAATCTACATGGTATGTGAGATTGTTCAGGCCGGCTTCCCGCCATTCGCGGCCTATATGTTTTTGCTCATTTAATACGGGGGCTCTCCATACATTAAATCGCAAAGGTTTTTCCAGGAATTCTTTCTTTTTGTACCGGTAGGCGGTCATATTTCCGGTTTCTTTATGATAAGTAATGCGGAACAGGTTATTGAAGAAAGTTATTTCAGCAGGAGATTCTATCACATCTATTTCAGAGAGATTTTCTATTGGTTTCAGCTCCATTGCTGATGAATCCATTGGCAATTTCCATTGTTCCCAAGCCATTTCATGGCCTTCAGGCATTAATCCCTGTTTATGTTTGGTGTGAAAGCTTATATCAAGCCAGTATTCTTTGCCCGGTTTCCATTCTTGCTTGTTAAGCGGCAGTTGAACGGTATCGGTCTTTCCGGCAGGGGTTGAAAGATTCATAAAACCGGATTGTATTGGTTTGCCTTCTTCGAGCAACTTCCAGTGTGATTTCAATGCATTCAGATTTTGAAAATGAAAACAATTGGTGATGGCAATGGTGTTATGGCTGGGGTATAAGGCTTTGACCGCAACGGGTTGGAGGTGCTTTTTAATATGGGCCAGCTCGGGTTGGGATTTGCCGTTGGCATGTATTATGCCGTCCGTAGCGTTGGGAAGGGCACCGATCCCGTACCCCAGGTAAGTCCCCCGGTGCTGTTGTTCATCAAAAGAAAGGTACACACAGGCATTTTGGACACGGGATTTCATTAGTTGTTGAATATCTGAAGGGCTTAAAGTCCTGTCGTATATGGATACGTCATCAATCAGGGCATTGGCAAACCATTCCTCGCCGAAAGTTCTGCCAATGCAAACCGGAGCCGAGCCATCGTATATAGAACCGGAATGTTTTGTCATGTTTTTCAGGCTGCCATTAATATACAATGCAAGCTGGGTTCCGTCATAGATGCCAGCCACATGATGCCAGTTATGATACCAGTTATCAGGAAGCGGGCTTTGGACAGCTACCTTATGATCATCATAAATATAGAATTCTATTTTACTGCTATCCGCTTGCATCAAGCCATATTGATCGTCTCCTTTGGTAATAAAGGGATTATTTCCTTTTTGGTTACGGGGGTAGATCCAGGCACTGAGGGTCAATGTATTTCCGGTAATATCCAGGGAAGGATCCTCATACAGTTCCACCCAGTCGTCATAGCCGGAAAGTTCCAGGGCCCGGCCATATTTGCCTTTGCTAAGCCCGGCACCACCCATTAACACACCATCATTGTTTTTTGGGGATTGATCCGGGATGACTATTCTTGGATGCTCCAGTCCCTGGGTTTTCCAGTCCCATGCCGCACCACCTGTTAACCGGCGGTTGTTACGGATGAGTTGGGCAATCTCGAAGTGGTTTCCCATGCCATTGCCGAAAGCATGGGCGTATTCATCCATAAAGGAAGGCCTTGTGAAGTTTTCCGGATTACGGGCTATTTCTCGGAGCTCATCTACCGTTGGGTAACGCGGACCAATAATATCTTCAAAAGGGTATCTTCCGTCGTTACCTCCATATAACCATCCGGCACGGGTTTGGTCAATGGCTTTTCCTGCTTCCACCACGGCAGTAATATTTTCACCCGAACCAGCTTCATTACCGGCACTCCAGATGACCACACAGGGATGATTTTTATCGCGGTGTACCATCCTTTTTACCCGGTCGAGGAAAGCCTCCTTCCATGCCGGGTCTTCAGATATAAATTTATTGGCATGGGCTTCAATATTGGCTTCATCGACAATATACATACCATATTCATCCGCCAATGCCAGTAATTTTGGATCGGGGGGATAATGAGCAGTACGGATGCAATTGATGTTGTTTCGTTTCATCATTTTTAGGTCCTGAAGGATCATCTCTTCAGATACGGCTTTGCCATGATTCGCATGATGGGGTAACCAGTTGATACCGTTGAATTTCACAGGAACACCATTGATCAGGATGGCTTTGTCCCTGATCTCAACTTCCCGAAAACCAATCTTTTCCCTAATGATTTCTATGATATGACCCTCAGGATTTTCCAGTTTTAGGATAAGGGTGTACAGATCCGGAAATTCTGCTGACCATTTCAAAGGATTCTTGATATCCTTCTGAAAATTTATGCTGGTAATAGCTCCAGTCGCAATATTGATTTCATTACCAATGGGAATCTCCTGGAAAATGGCTTTTTTTTGAGGATCAAATAAAGAAGCCTTAAGGGCGTAAGATTTTTTAAGGCTACCGGATGCGTTTTGTATTTGCGTATTAATAAGGAGGTTGGCATCCCGGTAGGCATTATCCAGCTCGGTGCGGATATGCAGATCTTTGAGATAAACCCTGGGTTTGGCATAGAGGTAAACTCGCCTGTAAATCCCGCTCAATCTGACCATATCCTGACATTCCAGGTAGGTACCGTCGGAAAACCGGAATACTTTAACCGCTATCTGGTTTTCACCTTGCTTCAGCAGAGGGGTTATGTTGAATTCGGCGGGAGTCATGGAGCCCTGGTCATACCCTGCCATTTTTCCGTTGACCCATACATAAAAGGCCGATTTCACCCCGGCAAAATGGAGAAAGATCTCCCTGTTTTGCCAGCCAGGGGGAATTTGGAATGTCTTTTTGTAACAACCTACAGGATTGTACTCCTCAGGAATATGGGGTGGGTTTACGGGAATGACATAATCTACATTTCTGTAGTGTACCCGGCCATATCCTTCCATCTGCCAATTACTTGGAACAGCTATCATCTCCCATTCATCATCTGCAAAACCGGTGTTGTGAAAATTTTCAGGTGATTTTGTGGGATTGATCGACCAGTAAAATCTCCAGTAACCATTTAGAGATTGGTAATAAGGAGTGTATTCCTTTCTGAGAGTCAAAGCAGATTCAATATCTTTATAGGGAATCACGGAAACATGCGGTGATGTTTGACCCTTCGCAAAGATCCTGGGATTCTCCCAGTCATTAACCTCCTGTGCTGTTAAGGATAGATTGGATAATACCAGTAAGGTGCATATCATTATGGTGAAAGGGTGAAGCAGAGTTCTATACAAACCTGGCCATGGTTGTTCTGTGCAGGAATCCGCATGAAATCTGCGGTTGTTCAATTGTTTTTTCATATTGGTGGGGTTAACCGGTTATGAATACAATAAACTACAGTTCCCGTACCCAGATATTCCTGTAGCTCACCAGGTCTCCATGATCTTGCAGGCTTAAGGGTTTTTTCAAGTCGTGTTTTTGGTATTGGGGTGCGCCGACAAAGCAGGTTTTTCCTTGTATGGTAACCCTGTTCTGCACCAAAACGCCATTATGCAATACGGTTATCCGGGCGGGGATGAGTACCCCTCCTGCCTCATTAAACCGGGGTGCCTGGTAGATGATATCATAGGTTTGCCATTCTCCGGGTTTCCGGGAGGCATTGACCAAAGGGATATGTTGTTTATAGATGCTGGCGGCCTGGCCATTGGCATAAGTTTTGTTGTCATAGGAATCCAACACCTGTACTTCATAGCGATTTTGGATGTATACTCCGCTATTGCCCTTTTGCTGTCCATTGTCCCGGTCACTTTCCGGACTTCTGAATTCCAGGTGCAGCTGCATATCTCCAAAATCCGCTTTGGTGAAGATGGATCCGCTGCCTGGATTTACCGTAACCACATTATTTTTTACATCCCATTTTGCGCGACTTCCATCAGCGTGCTGCCATTTCTCGAGGCCGGATCCGTCAAATAGAACAATGGCATCCGAAGGTGGCTGAGTACCTTTACCTGGCGTGATCTTTCGGGGTTGGGGTTCCCATATCTCGGTAATCTCATGTTTTTTCTCCTGTGCATAGCCCCAACCGGAGATCAACAAAACAAACAATAGCATAAATAAGCTACTGATAGAGATGATGTTTTTCATAAAAATTAATTTTTTTGGTTTTGAATATAACATAGATATCAATATTCTTGGGTTTCCGAAAGATTATTTTCGGGGTAAATTTATTGAGGCCTGTCTATAAAGCAGAAGAATGAATCATCCAGGATATTGCTGTCTGCATCACACATAGCAACGCATCTGACGTTGGATTGACTGAGGTGTGCTTTAAGATTCCGGAATCCCTGAATTCTACCACCAATCAATCCCACATGAAGCGTTTCGTTAAAAGGAATAGGTTTCGCAGATAATTTCTGCCAGCTACCCGGTATGGTTGATACCAAACTTAAGCCTGCCACGCCGGTAAACGATTTTTTAATGAAATGGCGACGTGAATAATCCATCATTTAATACTTAGTGCTTAGTAAGAAGTTTCCGTCAGATATTTTCTATGATTTCTATTATCTGCCTTACGCGATTTTCCCATCAAAGCTGCACTTGCAAATAATGTATAAGCAAAGCGCTAATATTCTTTGGTTTACAGGTATTTATTCATTTTTGGTGAACACTACAGGCTACAGGGGATACTTACCGGATAACGGAAGGTTTGATCTCGAGATTAGCCTGATGTTTTTTTACCACCTGATTGATTTCCTTGAGCACCTGCGGATGATGAGCAGCCACGTTGTATTTTTCCGACGGATCGACTTCCACATTAAAAAGCAGGGGAGGATCGTGGTGGGTGATCTTTCTGTCCGGGCTGTAACGTTTTTCTATGGTAATAAAATGGGCTTTCCATGCTCCCTTTCGCACAGCATAAAGCTCATCATCTTTGTAGTAAAAGACATGATTTCTTATATTCTTGGTTTCACCTTTTAGTAATGGTGTAAGGTCGATCCCGTCGATGATGCGGTCTTGAGGAATTTGTGCACCTGCAAGGCTTAGGGAGGTTGTGAAAAGATCCATAGAAGAGGCAAGTGAGCTGACCACCTGACCTTTCTTTATGGTACCCGGCCACCAGGCGATGGCAGGTTCCCGCATACCCCCTTCCCAGCAGGTACCTTTCCCCCCACGAAGGAGACCGGCTGAACCTCCATTTTCTTTTTTAACCAGCCAGGGGCCATTGTCGCTGGTAAAAAATACCAGTGTATTCTTTTTGATGCCTGCTTTCTTGATACTGCTGAGAATCTGACCCACACTCCAGTCAATTTCCTGCACCACGTCACCGTACAACCCTCTTTTGCTGGTATCCTGGAAAGTTTCCGATGCAAAGAGCGGAACGTGAGGGAAGGTGTAGGGTACATACAAGAAGAAGGGTTTGTCCTGATTTGCTTCGACAAACTTTGCCGCGTGCTGCGTACTTTGCTTGGTTAACAGGCGCTGGTCAGGATCTCTTTCGATGACCGTCGTATCCTTTATCAGAGGCATTTCCGGCCAATTTTTATTCCATTTTTTTTCACCGGGTAACATGTCGTTGGAATAGGGAAGGCCAAAATAATGATCAAAACCATGATTTGTAGGCAGATATTTTGTTTTATCTCCCAGATGCCATTTGCCATAACAGGCCGTAGCATACCCTTGTTCTTTAAGCGCTTCCGCAATGGTAATTTCTTCCTGTGGTATGCCTTTTTCATATCCCGGGAAATATACACGGGTATGGATGCCGGTTCTAACGGGCAGGCGTCCGGTAAGTAAGGCACCCCGGCTGGGAGTGGATACTGTAGCAGCCACATAAAACTGGGTGAACTTTATGCCTTCCTGGGCCATCTGATCGAGGTGGGGTGTGCGAATGGAGGGATGGCCGTATACCCCAAGGTCTCCGTATCCCAGGTCATCCGCAAATAAAATGACAATATTGGGCTTTTCTTCCGGAGGACGAACCGGCTTTTGTCTTTGCTGTTCGTTTGTTAGACAACCGGCAGCCAGGATAGATACGATACCAAAAGTTGCAAATGATGTAATTTTTTCCATATGGCCCTTTTTAATGGTTATGAACAATGCCCCAAAATAGAAATATTTTATGAAGTATGCAATAGATCCGGAGTTATTACAACTTAAAAATTTCATGATCTTTTTTTTGATTCAAAAACCCGTCTTTTGACGGGCATTTTAGCTCCTTTTTTTGGGTATTCGCAAAGGGAGATCGGGTAGATCCTATAAGAGATGCTTTTCTAACCTGTATTATTCATGCGTCAAGTTTTGGTTAGGTGCAAGGCGTTGAAAGCCGACTACGTAGTCGGCTACTTCGAGGCTTTCGCAACGCAGCAGATTGCTTGCAGCTATGGCTGCGGTAGGTATAAGGGGTGGTTAGGTTATAATATCAGTTTATGGTTGAATTTGTCTTTTGCTGAGCTCGAAAGGCGAGCTTTCCAGCGCTGAGAAAGGTTTGATCAACAGAGAATAGCTGTGGGTTTTATTTTTAACCCGGTAATAGCGTGCATCCACTCCGGATATATCCTTATCTATGTCCAGTATAATATAATCTTTCGGGATTAGTTCATGGGTATAGACCGCTTTTTGGATGTTTTCATCCGAATACCGGCTTACACTGGCGTTAAATTGGGGTTTGCCGGCCACCAGCAATCCGACCCCTTCGTTGTTGGTCAGGGTTATCCAACGGGTATCCGCTTTATTACCGTGTTCCTGGGGTACGATAAACGGGAAATACTGCTCTTCCACTGACCCGGAATAAACCCCCATCTTAGTGCCTGTCTTGCGTTTGGGATAAGATTCTATCGGTCCTCTTCCGTACCAGGAAAAATTGTTGTATGCTTCCGGTAACTGCATGCTTATGCCCACTTTGGGGAAAGTCTCAGGCAGGTTTCCCTGTGGGATTACTTTTATATTGAGCAGCATATCGCCACTTCCAAAGATACGGTAGATATATTGACAATTGAAATGCCCGCTTCCACCTGTATTAACCCGGCTTAATACCTTCAACCTCATATACCGGTCGTTTTTCTCTTCGATAACCACTTCATTAACCTGGGCAGTAAGCGAATCAAGACCTGCATCGAGCCATTCTTTGGGTGGTTCCAGAACAGACCAGTTATGGATGATCTTGGCCCAGGGGTTGAATTTCGGCCCTTCGGTAATTAGTTGCCTGTTTCGATAGTTTATAGCTTGAAGGCCTTGTTGATGGTTGAATGTATAGGCAAAATCCTTTCCTTGAACAATGATCTCATTTTCATCCTGCCGGACTTTAAGGGTATTCATGCCAGCCACCTCAATTTTCGGTGCAGGTGGAGTATTTATAAGTAATGGAAACTGTTCCCAGGCAACCTCATGTTCTTTATCTGCCCAGATGGTTTTTTCGGGAAGGGTAAAGGAGATATTCATCCAATATTCTGTCCCGGGCAGGGGTTGAATGCTTTGGAACGGTATGGCCATGGTCTGGCTTTTACCTGGCGCTATAGTAAGCTCCAGCACTCCTTTCTGCAATGTTCTCCCTTCAGCCCATAACTTCCAGTGGGCATTCAGGGCGTCCAGGGAGGTAAAGTTGTAACGGTTTTTGATGCGAACAAGGCCCTTTTTTAGATCCACCGGCGTTATTTCAACGGGTTGGCAGGTTTTTTTAAGCTGCCAAAGCTCAGGCTGGGGGGTACGGTCGGAATTCACCACGCCGTTGGCACAATACGCGCTTTCCCCATAATCATAATAGGGTGTTCCGTCATGGGTTTGTTTGCTGACCCCCTGATTGATCCAGTCCCAGACAGCCCCTCCGGTAATGCGGTCGTACGACCTGAATATATCCCAGAATTCCTGAAAGTTGGAGAGGGCATTGCCCATGGCATGCACATATTCATCAAAAAAAGCCGGCCGGGGTTCCTGGTATTCACCTACTTCTCGTGCCTCCCTGAGGTCAGGATAACGCGGACCTACCACTCCTTCATAATCGGCATCTTCTTCATAGGCTTTGACTTCTTTATCGACATATTTATGGAGATTCTCGCCATACATCCAGATACGCCTGGAAGGGTCCAGTTTTCCGCCTTCCTGAATGATGGCTTTGACATTTTCGCCAATTCCCCCTTCATTACCGGCACTCCAAAAGATGATGCACGGGTGGTTCTTATCCCGTTCTACCATTTTAACGCCTCTGTCCACATATGCAGCTTTCCATTCCGGTTTTTCCGACAGGTCATTGGGAGAGGCTTCCTGATTGGCTTCATCCACTACATACATCCCGTAGCGATCAGCCAGATCAAGAAATTCGGGGTCTGGTGGATAATGGGCTGTCCTAACCAGGTTGATATTAAATTGCTTCATAAGCCTGAGGTCCTTCTCCATGATGCTAGTTGGTACAGCCTGTCCCACTTCGGGATGCCAAACATGCCTGTTCATGCCGTTAAACTTAACCTGGGCTCCGTTCACGAAGATGGCCCCTCCTTTGACCTCGATCTCCCGAAAACCGACAGTTTCTTTGACCACCTCAGCTACCTGACCGGAAGATTCGATCAACTCCAGTACCAGGGTATACAAATATGGATCTTCAGCCGACCATTTCCGGGGATTGTTAACCATGCGGTTCATGGTTATCTTGCCGGTTCCCCCCGCATTTACTTTTAAAACCGCTTCATCAAGCAAAGAGGAGAAAACTGCTTTTCCCTCCCTATCGTAGAGATGCGCTTTTATATGGTACTGCTGAGGTTCATTCAGCATGTTCCTGATCTCGGCTGATACCACGAGGTTGGCATCACGGTAAGCCGCATCCAGGTCGGTATGAACCCAAAGATCCCGAATGTGTGAAATAGCGGGAGCAAAGAGATAGACACCCCTGTATATACCGCTTACCCGTCGCATATCCTGATCTTCCAGGTAGGTTCCGTCGGAAAAACGGTATACCTGCACGGCTATGTGGTTTATACCGGATTGGATATAGGGGGTGATGTCAAACTCGGCAGATGTCATAGAACCCTGGTTATATCCCACTTTCTGCCCATTGATCCAAATATAGAAAGCAGATTTGACCCCCTCAAAATGCAGGTAAACCGGTCTGCCGGACCAGTTGTCCGGTAAACGGAATGTACGTAAATAGGAGCCCGTAGGATTGAAATGATCGGGAACTTCAGGTACGGGATAATCGTGAAAGGATTCGTGGTTGTCGCGGTGGACATAAAAAGGTTCTCCATATCCCTGCATTTGCCAGTTCCCCGGCACGACAATTTGATCCCAGTTCTCGGGTTGAAAATCATTTTGATAAAAATGTGCCGGCGCTTCTTCAGGGATCTCTGATCGGTGAAACTGCCAGGTACCGTTCAGGGAACGGTAGAAGGGAGAATGCTTTTCTTTGGTCTGCAAAGCTTCATCCACTGTTTTGAATGGAATCAAAGGCACATGAGCAGGCATTTGGTTTCTGCTGAAAACCTGTGGATTTTCCCAGTCAGGAATAGTGTCCTGTGCAAAAATGCTGGACTTCTGGATGGGGATAAACAGGAACAATGCTGCAATCGTCCGGAGGAAAAAGGCTGGAATGCTCATGGTTGAATGGGGTTTGACGGGTATTATATCATAAATTAAGCGCAATGTAATTTTATTGATACAAATCTATAAAAAAAGGGAATTCGTTAATCGCTTATTTATTTTTAATTATATTAAATTAGCATTGTCAGTTGAACACAGATCAACTTGAAAATGGTAAAAAAAAATGGTAGATTGGCTCCGCTATTAAACGTTTTATTTTCTTATCAAAATGACTTTTATAGCGACAAAAATTTTAAACAGATGAAACCTGCATGCAGCAACCTACACTACAAGGTAATGTATAAAGCATGCAGGTTCCACAATGGTTGAGCACATCATATTTATTTTAAGATTTAAATTTTATTGAATGACAAGCTATTAACTAAAATTATATTCTTGTGAAAACACCATTTCAACTCAATTTATTTGTGAGGCTTAGCGCCGGCACTGCAGCGTTTTTGTTTTGCACTTCGTCCGGGAGTGGTCAAAACAGTGACAAACCGAATATCTTGTGGATCACCAGCGAGGACAATAGTGCTTCGTATATAGGCTGTTACGGCAATGAGCAGGCCAACACACCGAACATTGATGCCCTGGCTGAGGAGGGTATCGTATACAATCATGCTTTCGCCAATGCCCCGGTATCAGCGCCGGCCCGGTTTACGATCATCACAGGGATGTATGGCTCAACCTGTGGCACTCAGCATATGCGCAGTTTTAATGAAATTCCGGATCAGTTCAGGTTATTTCCTCATTACTTGAGAGAAGCAGGTTATTATTGCACCAACAATGCAAAACGTGACTATAATAAGGCACAACCCTGGGATGTATGGGATGAATCGAGCCGTTCGGCGCACTACGAAAACCGTGAAAATGATCAACCTTTTTTTGCGGTGTTCAACATTGGACAGAGTCACGAAAGCATTATCCATTATCAAGCGATAAAAG
>CAYYLT010000050.1:0-15271 GCA_964472385.1 uncultured Bacteroidales bacterium | reverse complement strand
CAGGAGCCTGCTCGATCTCAAAAACCATCTCTTCCAATTCCGGGCCTACGGCATACAGGGCCAGGGTATCGCCAGTCTGGACAATATTAGAAAAGGAATCGGCCCGCTCACTATCGTAAGTAAAATACCAGGCGATGCTTTTTCCCAAGTTGAATTCTTCCATAATCGTATCCCGGTAAATACCCCAGGGTACGGTCATCTTCTGGTTATCCCAGTCAATGTCTATCACATCGCTGCTGACATATTCCTCGCTCAGCTCAGAATCCACATGGTTTCCGAGGGTGGTGAAATAAGGACGGTAAATATGTGTTTTGGGGTACCATCCCTGATTGCCATAGTCTTCGGACTCTTTTAACCTCAGGGGTATCCATTCGGAGTTATCCAACGTGGTTCCCCTTTGATCATCCCAGTTAATACTGCCCTGAGTTATAGAGGTCTTCCTGACAAGTACAAAGTTATTCATCTGTTCAGTGGCTTCAACACCTGCAATCACTTTTTTATCTCCACTAAGTCTATCTTCGCCCTCAATAGAATCATTATGGAAGGCATCGATCCATATGGAATCTACCTCGGAGGCATGATACTCCAGATAAATCGTTTTACCTCCATTCCTGTGGAAAAGCAGGGGCCTGTAGCTTTGACTTGGTAAAAGGCTGTCCAATCCTCCGTTATCGCCATTTTCCCCCTCATCAAAATGAATCTGAAAATCAACGTGTTCCCAAATATCTGGGCGGGTGCGGGCATTAAGACCAGGTAAGTGCAATTGCTGGTTCCAGTTTTTCTCTGTCAGATCTTTCACCGGAGCTACTACATAACTCTCACCCGGAGCCAGTTCTGTATCCGGGAACCTGATCCCCGAAGGCGTTCTCGTCCAGTAACCGGCAGCACCCAGCTCAAAATCCGAAAGGTTTAAAGTCTGATCTCCTACGTTGGTGATCTCGAAATAAGAATTGGCTGGAAATACTGCTCTCGCAGTTTTCATTTCGCTTATAATAAGCTTCGGTATTTCCTGGGCATCTACCTTTGGCAGGTAGGACACCAATAGAAATACTATTGTTAAAAATAAAATGTTGTGCTTTTTCATGAGCTTCTTAGTTTAGTGTTTAAATAAAAAAAATTAATGCATAAAAAATCATTGTGTGGACATTTCATAGGCGTCATAGTTTGAGGGTTTATAAATACATGTTAATATACACATAGCGTAGTTCCATTATCCGCTAATATAATCACAAATTAGAGTAAATCACCCAGTAAGAAAATATAAAGTATTTGTTGCAACAAATTAATACTTTTTAATACTTTACCTTCCCTTCCCTTATTTTACTTCATAATTTTACTTCATATGCAAGGACACAAGAACAATTTTTAAAACCTTCACTTTCGCAAATCTATTAAATCTTTTTGAAAATCGCAAAATTTTAAAAACCTTTTTTTTTTGGTGTTCTCATTGGTGTTCTCAATTTTTTACCAGGGTCTTTTTCAAAAAGAGATAAAATGGGTGAGCATTACTTACTGCTGATAAAAAAACAGATATCCATAATATGGGATATTACTGTCTTACCGGGTTTTGTTTTTGGCACTTCGCACCATGATGAATTCATTGATGTTGTCCATATCAATAACGCCTTTGACCTGCTCCTGGTCGACGACAGGCGCCATGGAGATCTGCTGGTACCTCATTTTCTCATAGGCTGCTTCCAGGGCGCTATGGGTATGGAAGGTGGTCACATTGCTATTCATGATCTTCTCAATCTCCACATCCTCGTTATCATTCATCAATCCCTGAATGATATCGTTGCGGGTAAGGATACCGACAACGCGGCCTTGATCGGTGACAATGAACCGTTGTTCGGGTCCGTCGAGCAGGATCTCTACGGCCCTTTTTAACGGATCATGGGGATGCAGAGGAGTATATTCATGCATCAACACATGTTCCACAGTATAACCCGACAGCACTGAGGTATATTTGACCATTTCATACTCACGCTGGGCACCAATATAAATAAAAACAGCTATAAGGATCAGAAACGGATTGGTATAGAGACCCCAGATCGCAATAAAAAAAGCAAAAACTTTACCCATGTTCATGGCCACCAGGGTGGCCTGATCACGGGGCAGTTTCATCGCCAGCAGGGAGCGGAATACGCGGCCTCCGTCCATGGGAAAGGCAGGAATAAGATTGAAGAGGGCCAGCACCAGATTGGCAAACATGAGAATGATCAAAAAGTTGAAACGATCGATCGCACGGAAATCAGATGGAGAGAAATCCAACTTTCCGGCTGTGAATAATAAAATCCATAATATAAAAGCAATGGCCAAATTAACGAGGGGTCCGGCAAGGGAGACAGCCAGTTCCTGCCTGGGAGCCTCGGGCATCTTTTCCAGGTCGGCAACACCCCCTATCGGCAGCAACGTGATGCTGCGGGTTGAAATTCCAAAACGGCGGGCTGTTAAAGAATGAGAAAGCTCATGCAGGACAACACAAAAAAAAATGGCTAGTACAAACAAAACGGAAAACAAAATGGGGGTCAGGCCCAAGCCCTGACGCACATCAATAAAAACAACCCAGGCGATGATCAGCAGGAAGGTCCAATGCACCGATACCCTGATGCCAAATGGTTTTCCCAATGTAAGCGTATGTTTCATTCGGGTGGATTTTGTTATTTTGGTGCATACAATATAATAAAAAGACCAATTCAAAAACGGTATTTTTTAACACAAAAGTATTTCATTTTCATCCGGCAGCTATCAGGTTGGCGTACAATAAAACCTGATTTATACCAGGTCTTATCCCGGATAATTGAGCCACCATTCTTCAAGTTGACCACTGTGTTAACCTCCCCCATACACAAAAATTTAATGATAACATGCCCAAAAAGCGGAACTTCTCTTGAAAAAATCTTGGTTTATCCTGTATTAATCAGGTTATATATTCAACCTATTGCACAACATACAGTAGAAAAAAATTTTCTCTTCAATTTTTATGATCATGTTAAATTTTTTTCTCAAATTTGGCTCCGTTTTTGCAGGATATGGCTTACGCAGAAGCGCTTCCTTGGGTTATCTCATCATCAGGTTAATATAAGGGTGGAATTGCCATTTACCAGATGCAGGATGGTAACTATAATACATTATCAGATCAATCATCACCATACCACTAATTAATTTAATTTGCAATGGATACCAAAAGTTCGTACAACAGCGCTCAATTATCCGTACTTGTTATTTTAAGAATTCTTATGGGTTGGTATTGCATGTATGAAGGCATTGCCAAACTATTGAATCCCAATTGGTCAGCTGGCCCCTATCTGATGGATTCAGGCGGATGGTTTGCAGGTTTTTTTAAGTCACTCACCAACAATCCGGATGTTTTGCGCATCATTGATATTGTGAACATCTGGGGACTGATTGCCATCGGAGCCGGTTTGATCATCGGATTTTTAGCACGACCAGCCAGCATAGCAGGAATTGTGCTGCTAAGCTTTTATTATCTTTCCCATCCGCCGCTCGTGGGGGTGGAATACGCATTGCCAATGGAAGGCAACTACTTGTGGGTTAACAAAACCCTGATCGAAGTATTTGTGTTCGCCATATTGCTTGTATTTCCCACAAGTCAGAAATTCGGTCTTGACCGCCTGGTCTTTAAAAAGCAATATACAGGACAATAATATAATATATGTTTATGGTCATTTTTTAAAAAACAGTGAAAATGTCAGAACAAAACCACAAAAATAAATCCCAGGAAAACCAGCACCAGGATCCTCAGGAAAAAAATCGAAACAAAATATCGCGCAGGGATGTAATAAAATCGCTGGCCACAGTGCCGGTATTCGGTGCTTTAGCTTACGGCGTATACCGAAAACAGCAATACAAGAAATTCCTCAGCAAGAACATCCGGCAAGTGACCAACATGTCAAGGGACACATCTGTCCCGGCCTATTTCGGTAAGGCGAAGGGAGAAAAAATACGGCTCGGTGTTATCGGTTATGGCATTAGAGGGACGCATCTGGTCAAAGGCTTGGGATTCCCCCATCCGGACATGATTGATGAATGGAAGTTTGCTGCCATGAAAAACCCGCAGGACAAGCGGTATGAGAGTTACATGGAACAGCCCGACCTGAATGTTCAAATCACAGCGGTATGTGATATTTTTGACGTTCATGCCCTGCGGGCGATGGAAGCATCAGCCAACCTCAACCGGGAAGGTTCCAACGGAAAATTTGGCAATCCTCCCAAAAGATACCGCCGTTATACCGATCTGCTGGATGCTGATGATGTAGATGCCGTTGTTATCGCCGTGCCGGACCACTGGCATGCACGCATGGCCATCGATGCAGCCAAAAGAGGCAAACATGTGTACCTGGAAAAACCCATGACACAAAAGGTGGATGAAGTATTTAAAGTCAGGGATGCTGTTACCCAAAACAACATCATTTTCCAGGTGGGACATCAGGGAAGGCAAACGGAAAGTTATATCAAAGCCGAAGAAGCCATTAACAAGAATGTGCTGGGCAACATCACACTGATTGAGATGACCACCAACCGGAATTCACCTAACGGAGCATGGGTTTATCCGATCCATCCCAAAGCCAGCCCGCAGACGATCGACTGGGAACAATTCATTGAACCCACCAACAAACATCCCTTTAGCAAAGAGCGCTTTTTCCGCTGGCGCTGCTGGTGGGATTACGGCACAGGGCTGTCGGGTGACCTGCTAACCCATGAGTATGATGCCATCAACCAGCTTATGCATGTGGGTATTCCCAAATCTTGTGTGGCTACCGGCGGCATCTATTTTTACAAGGATGGCCGTACCGTTCCGGATGTCTTCCAGGCAGCCTTTGAATATCCCGAATACAACTTCACCCTGCTGTATAGCGCAACCCTCGCCAGCAGAAAAGACAGGGGCAAGGTCATCATGGGGCATGATGCATATATGGAGCTGGGCAATACCATGCAGATCTATGCAGACTGGCAATCAACCAAATACAAGGAAAAAATTCAAAAAGGCATTATTGATCCTAAGCTGCCGATATATTCCTATGTACCGGGTCAGAAAAATGTGGATGCCGTGACTTCAGCCACGGAACAGTATTTTGCTGGTCGCGGTTTATTGTACACTTACCGTGGGGGTAAAAGGGTAGATACCACCCACCTGCATCTGGCCGAATGGGTGCATGGCATCCGGACTGGCAAACAACCCAGTTGCAATATTCACCGTGGCTTTGAAGAAGCCATCACAGCGCATATGTCAACCATCTCATACCGGGAAAAACGCAAGGTTTTCTGGGATGCGCAAAATGAAAAGATCGTTTGAGACCGTTGTGTGCTCTCGTGGTTTAACATTAAATTAAAGTCTGGCTATAATGTCCGCTGGCTGCGTTACGCTCGTTTTTCATGCCACTCATTTACATCAAGTAAAATCCTGGCATTCAAAACGCGCAAGCCTTGCCAGCGAACATTCTAGACGAGACTCTTAAACCCATATCTAATTTTATGGACAGACACTAATTAAACTCCGAAACAACGCGAAGGGATGGTGTTTGACTAATGCTTGAATGCGTCAATGTGAGCATGCTTGAATGCGAGAATGCTTGAATAAAGGAGCCTACTGTACTGCAGAACCAGATTAAAGGGAATGAGATTTAGAGAAAAAGTTGGCAGATTCCATTTGGCAGTTGGCAAAACCTTAACTAAGGTAGGCAGCAAAAACTCCTTTGTGGACACTTTGTGAATTCCTTGGTGCTACTTGCTGGTCAAATATTAATGTAGACCACGAAGGAACATAAAGTACAGCTCAAAGGGGCACAAAGCAACCAGCAACTCATTCAAACATTCAAACTTGTCAACCATTCACGCATTGAAGCATTCAAACATTCACACATTCCCCGGCCACCCATCAGTCCTCCACTTTTTTCACATCATACGCTTGCTCTCTTTCCTTGGCCTGCTCTTCCCATTTCGGAACCACCTGTTCCATGAACTGTTCTTTTTGCCGGTTGCGTTTTTCCATATCCAGCCCTATAAAATCTTGCGCTTTGGCTTTGGTTGATATATCAGGAACAGGAACTTCTTTGTTGTATCCCAGGTCAGCAAGAATAATTGTCATAAAAAGCTCATAATCGAAATGCTTAAATGGTTCCTTTTTAGAAACAAGCTAATTCCAGCTCGTGCCATCAATCATCCGGGCAATTGCCTGTGGTAGCCCAAAACTGACGTATAAAACCTGCATGCAGCATACTTCACAAAAGGAGCATGAGTAAACATGCGGGTTCCATGACAATTGATCTAAAAATTCAAATGCTGTAGTTCTATTATATTGTTATTCGGTATTTCACCCTGCTTTTATGCGAATACAAGCTAAAAAGCCGAAACAAAACCCACAGAGAACCTGCCGAAGTCTTTTCCCTGCATACCGGTGGCCATGTAACCGGATTCGGGTTCCAGATACTCATGAAGCACATAGGTATATTCCCCTACCAAACGGATATTCCTTCTGAGCAGGTAACCCACATGAAAGGTGAAAGCCTCATAATCGGCCGGATCACCACATATGCCCTTGATCAGGTGACATACTTCACATTATACCGCCTCATTTGCCCTGGAACCTTCTTCCGGTCTGGGTGGAGGTACGTCGCCAGCCATATAGGATAAGGGGGCATGACATCCATTGCAACCTTCCTGGGCTTCTTTCATCTTCGGATCTTTCTCGGAATGCGGTACGGCCAGTTTAAAATACTCAATCTCATCCCAGTGGTGTACATAAGCCTTGGCCATCATGGATTGACTCCATTGCTGATAAAAAGCATTGTGACAAGAACCACAATAATTCGGTTTTTCAAAATCCTTGTATTCAAAATCACCCAGCTTACCCCCTTCCTGCAAAACCATACCAAACCCAAACAGCAACAGAACGGATAAAGGGGTAAAAACAAACAGCAAAGTTTTATTATGCATCTTGATGAATCTTAAATCGGTAAATCTTAACCTGTATTATCCATGTTTCAAATGTACCCATTATTTAACCTGTATTATTCATGCGTCAGGTTTTGGGTAGATGCAAGGCCTCGAAAGCCAACGACGTAGTCGTCTACTTCGGGTTTACTGAAAACCTTTCATTTTGGAAACAACGGATATGTTTACCCTTTTGATTTAAGGATTTTTTTGTGTTTTTCAGCAAACCCTTCTTCGAGGCTTTCGCAACGTAACTGATGCCCAAAAATTGGCGCACTCGGAAAAAATGTTTGAAAACAAATATTTCTGAGCCCAATAAGTAAAGCATTAATAGTCTTTCGTTTATAGCTGTTTTCCCATTTTTTTATGAATAATACAGCCTAAAGCCCCAATGAATATGACCGGCGAGGGCTCTATCAAATAAAGCTTCCTAAACAGGCCCTTTTCTAATATCAAAGGAAAACGCATTTCATTGCGGGAAGAATTATTCTTCCTCATATTTGATCACTTCTGCGGGACATTCTTCTGCTGATTCTTTGATACAATCTTCGTTGGCTTCAAAGTCAGCATCGTCTTTCACAAATGCTTCCCCTTCGTCATCCGTACCAAAAACATCGGGGCAGAGATCTTCGCATATCCCGTCAGCAATACAACCTTCTTCGATCCATACTTTTTTAATGGCCATAATTACCTCCTTTTATTTGATGATTAAATTGTTAAAAAACCATTCTTATCCCGAATTATTCATAATACAGGCTATATTAAGATTCTTCGAATTGAATAGCTTCTACCGGACAACTTTCAGCCGCTTCTTTAATCTCATCCTCATAGGCATTGAGATCCACATCCGTTTTTACAATGGCGACCTCTCTGTCGCCCAGCTCAAAGACCTCCGGACTAATTTCTTCACAAAGTCCGCATGCAGTGCAGTCTTCTTCTATCCATACTTTGCTTATTGCCATAATGTACCTCCTTAATTTGATGTTGTTATGATTTTGAATGACAAGATTAATAAATATTGACGAATTATCCCGTATAAAATTATAAAAAATTCTTATGCAAAAGAAATGGTTGCTATGCCACCTAATGCCTGAACAATCACAAAGGGATCAACGGGTTTCTTTTTGTACGCAATAAAAATAAGTCAACAAATCTTCGTAATTTTTCGCAAATGAGTTAATTTTACACTTTTATCACATGAGCCATTCCGGATGAACATTCAGTTTGGTTCTCTGTGTATTCCCGGTTAACATATAAACCTGCAAGTGTTAAAGCAAGTTATAACAAGAACCATCAAACCATTTAATCCGCTTAATATATGGATATTTCATTCAAAGATGCCTACCGCAAATATTCAGCCACTGCCTACAACATAATGGCCAAGCCCATAGGCCCGATCTGCAATATGAACTGTACCTACTGCTACTATCTGGAAAAGAAAAACCTGTACGAATCAGTTCAAAATTTCAAGATGCCCGATGAGGTATTGGAATCATTTATCAAGCAATATATAGAAACCCAGAAAGCTCCTGTAATAACTTTTGTATGGCAGGGTGGCGAGCCCTCTTTGCTGGGAATTGATTTTTTCAAAAAGGTTGTGGCATTACAACACAAATACAAAGGCAACAAAACAATAGAAAATTCCTTCCAGACCAACGGCACCAAACTGGACGATGAATGGTGCAAATTTCTTGCTGAACAGGAATTCCTCGTAGGTGTTTCCATTGACGGCCCCAAATGGCTGCATGACAAATACAGGCGTTACAGTAATGGCCAGGGCACCTTTAATGACATCATGTATGCGGTTGAATTGTTAAAAAAGTACCGAGCTGAATTCAATACCCTTACCGTTGTGAATGATCACAACAGCCAATATCCCAGGGATGTTTACCGGTTCCTTAAGTCGCTGGAAAGCAAATTTATGCAATTCATTCCCATTGTGGAACAGTATGCCGATCCGGATGAAGAAACACCAGTCGAACTAATATCACCTGATTTTCAGGGCAATTCAAGAATAACGGAATGGTCTGTAGAACCCTTACAATATGGTAAATTTTTGAATACCATATTTGATGAGTGGGTTACCCGGGATGTCGGTAAATATTATGTGCAGATTTTTGACACCACCCTTGCAAATTGGGTGAACCAGGAACCCGGCCTTTGTGTTTTCAGCAGAACCTGTGGAGAAGCTGCCGTGCTGGAATTTAATGGTGATTTGTATTCCTGCGACCACTTCGTTTATCATGAGAATTATCTGGGTAACATAATGGAAACCTCGATTGTTGAGATGATGAAATCACAGAAGCAGCTTAATTTTGGATTGAGAAAAGAATATGACCTGCCGGAACAATGCAACAAATGTAAATACAAAAAAATATGCCGTGGAGGATGTCCCAAAAACCGTACCGTTGAAACAGGCCTTCCCGGCAAACGGCTGAATTACTTATGCGAAGGATACCGGCATTTTTTCAATCATGTTGCCCCCTATATGAACTATATGGCCAATGAATTGACTAACAGACGGCCTCCTGCCAATGTCATGCGGTGGGCCAAGAAATACCAGGTTTACGGTTGATTAATGGATGTTTGCCTATAAAGTCCAACTTCTTCGTTGTTGCTCAAAATCTAAATTATTCGCAAGGCTCATGAGATCGCTTCGCTAAGTTCTCAAATACACAAGTATTCTGCGGTTTAGATTTTTCACACGCCTCGAATTTGAACTTTATAGAACAAACACTTGAGTAAATAGACAGACACGAATTAGATACGAGTTAAATTCCTTGCGAATTATAAGGTTGCTGATTACCACCACGGGAATGCAAATCATGGTCTATGGGATTAGGACTTCGCCGGGTTAGGTATTTTCCATGATAATATATATCTTTCTGCCAAATTCGAAAATATTTGTTTTTTCATCCATCAAACCCTCTCACCATGAACAAGCATTATACCATCGGCATTGATTATGGCACAGATTCAGTGCGTTGCATCATTGTGGATACCCTTAACGGAGAAGAAGTGGCCAATCAGGAATTTCATTATCCCCGTTGGCAGGAGGGTAAATACTGTGATGCATCCCAAAACCAGTTCCGGCACCATCCATTGGATTACATGGAAGGACTGGAGATATCGGTTAAGGAGGCCCTAAAAGAGGCACCAAAGGGAGTTTCAGAAAAAATTGCAGCAATAACCGTGGATACCACAGGTTCCACCCCGGCAGCAGTTGACCAAAATGCAACACCCCTGGCCTTAAAGCCTGGCTTTGAGGACAACCCGAATGCCATGTTTATTTTATGGAAAGACCATACCGCTATCCGGGAAGCCGAAGAAATTAACAACCTGGCTAAAAACTGGGAAGGCGAAGATTACACCAAATATGAAGGTGGAATATACTCCAGTGAATGGTTTTGGGCCAAAATGCTGCATGTTTTCCGGGAAGACGAAAAAATCATGGAATCCACTTATTCATGGGTAGAGCTGTGCGACTGGATTCCGGCATTGCTCACAGGCGTCACTGACCCCCATGAAATTAAAAGAAGCCGTTGTGCGGCCGGTCATAAAGCTATGTGGCACGAAAGCTGGCAGGGATTGCCTTCGGAGGAATTTCTGAATCAGTTGGATCCCCGTTTAAAAGGAATCAAAAACCGGTTATATACAAAAACCTATACCAGCAATGTTAAATTCGGGGATCTGTCAGAATCCTGGGCCCGCAAACTTGGTTTAAGTACGGAAGTTGCCGTTGGTGTGGGTGCTTTCGATGCCCATCTTGGCGCTATCGGAGGAGAGATTAAACCCTATTACCTGACCAAAATCATCGGTACTTCTACCTGTGATATGATGATCGTACCCAGGGAAGAAGTCAAAGATCACCGTTTTAAGGGTATTTCCGGACAGGTGGACGGATCAATAGATCCGGATATGATCGGGCTGGAGGCCGGTCAATCAGCCTTCGGGGATGTTTATGCCTGGTTCAAAAAATTGCTGATGTGGCCTGCAGATCAACTATTGATGCACACTTCCCTGCTTGACGAGGAGAGCAAGCATAAGCTGGCAGATGAGCTATCCGACAGGATGATCCCCGCATTAACCCGGGAAGCGGAACAAATACCGACAGAAGCCTCAACTTTACTGGCTCTGGACTGGCTGAACGGTCGCCGCACACCAGATGCCAATCAGATGCTCAAAGGAGCCATCACCGGCTTAACCCTGGGGTCTGATGCACCCAAAATTTTTAAAGCCCTGGTTGAAGCAACTGCTTTCGGTGCCAAGGCAATTGTGGAAGGGTTCAGAGATGAAGGGGCACGTATCGATGGCATTATTGCCCTGGGTGGTGTGGCAAAAAAATCCCCGTTTGTGATGCAAATCCTCGCAGATGTGCTGAATATGCCCATCAAAGTTGTAAAGGCAGAACAAGCCACTGCGCTGGGTTCGGCTATGGCAGCATCTGTGGTTGGCGGGATTTATCCATCCTTTGCAGATGCGCAAAAGCATATGGGTAAAGGATTTGACCGTGAGTTTCAACCCAACACCCATCATGCAGGTATCTACCAAAATATATACGATCAATACCTTAAACTGGGGAAATTTATTGAGGATCATTTGACCTGACCGGGACAGGCAGGCGCTGTAAAATTTGAATGCGTTGCTGTTTGCTGCGAATACAATGATTGACAATAGAATGACAATGAATGACTTCACTTTAAACTCCTGTCAAACATTCAAATGACAACGGAATGACAATGTAATATGTCCGGCTCCTGACAGACGACAGGATAACAATTTACAAATAGCTACATATATGAAAGCCGCATTTTTAAAAGATCTCAAAAAGTTTACCATAGAAGAAATACCTGATCCGGTTTTGGAAAATGACACCGACGTCCTGATCAGGGTTGGAGCTACAGGAGTCTGTGGTTCTGATGTCCATTATTACGAACGGGGCAGGATCGGTGACCAGGTGGTCGAATTTCCTTTTATCATAGGACATGAATTTGCCGGTATCGTTGAAAAAACCGGGAAGAAAGTACAAAAGGTTCAAACCGGAGACAAAGTGGCGGTTGATCCGGCCATTTCATGCGGGGAGTGTGAGCAATGCAGGCAAGGCAGACCGCATACATGTTATTACATCAGGTTCTTAGCTTGCCCCGGACAGGCATCCGGATGCTTGTGTAATTATATTGTAATGCCTGAGGCGAATTGCTTTCCCCTGGACCCATCTTTAAGCCTGGAAGACGGTGCCCTTTCCGAACCCCTGTCTATCGGACTTTACGCCGTAAAACAAGCCGCCGTACAAAATGGCATGCATGTAGGAATTTTGGGTTTTGGTCCTATCGGCATGAGCGTATTCCTCATGGCCCAGGCCTATGGATCGAAAAAAATCTTTGTGACCGATAAACTGGAACCCCGTTTGAAGATGGCACAGGAAAACGGATCCACCCACACCGGAAATCCGGAAAAAGAAGACATTGTGAAAAGTTTCCGGAATGCCGGCTCCGGTCTTTTGGATGTTGTCTTTGAATGCTGCGGAGATCAGGAAGCCCTGGATCAGGCCGTGGATCTGGTTAAGCCTGGCGGGAAGATCATGATCGTCGGTATCCCTGAGATGGACAAATGGGCATTTGATGTCAGTAAGGGAAGAAGAAAAGAGATCACCTTCATTCATGTACGCCGGCAAAATGGTACGGTGCAGGAAACCCTCGACCTGATGTCGTCAGGCAGAATTAATGCCGGTTCAATGATCACCCACCATTACAGCCTGGAGGAAACCCAAAAAGCTTTCGACCTGGTATCCAAATACCGCGACGGAGTGATGAAAGCCATGATACGGGTGAACAGGCAATAAGAATGCGTCAATGCTTGAATGTTTGCATGAATTGCTGTTTGCTGCGAATACAATGACTGACAATCAAATGACAATGACTGACAATCGAATGACAATAAATAAGTTCCCTCCAAACTCCTGTCAAACACTCAAACGCTGTCAAACATTCTAACTTGTCCGGCCCCTGACGCATGACCTTGCTCACCCACGAAGTGCTTCAATTTGCATAACCGCTCGGTGCAAACCGCAGTAAATAGCACGGATCAGTCTTTCACGGTATCCAGACCGCTCAAGGCTGTCTCTTAAGAAAATCCATAATTTTTTCGGCAATTTCAGATCCCACATAACCAAACTGTTTATCTAACACTTTAGCAGGAGCGGAATATCCAAAATGTTCCATTCCGACCACCATCCCATTTTGACCCGCAAGATTCTGCAGCGATGCAGGCAGACCTGCTGTTACACCAAAAACGGGTATCCCCTCGGGAATAATTTGTTTCTGGTATGCTGCAGGTTGTTGCCGGAACAACCCTTCCGAAATAACCGAGACAATACGGATGTTGATCTGATTTTCCGTTTCGAGGATCTGCGCTGCTTCATATAGCGTAGAAACCTCAGATCCATTAGCTACCAGCAATACATCTGGTTTATCACTGGTTTCATAGACAATGTAGGCGCCTTGTCGTGATTTTTTGGCTACTATAAGCCTTTCCCGGCCACGGGGGGGTAAGGTCTTGACATTTTGCCGGGATAATATCAATCCGGTTGGCGATTCGATGTTCTCCAGCGCCATATGCCATGCGATGACAGTTTCTGCCGAGTCAGCCGGTCGTAAAGCCAAAAGGCTGTTTTTCCCTGAATGATTCTTGAGCTGCTCCAGAAGCCTGATCTGTGCTTCCTGCTCTATAGGCTGATGTGTCGGGCCATCTTCTCCAACTCTGAATGAGTCATGAGACCAGACATAAATAACCGGCAATTTCATGAGAGCAGCCAGTCTGACGGCCGGTTTCATATAATCGGAGAATACGAAAAAAGTGCCACATACGGGGATAACCCCACCATGTAATGCCATGCCGTTCATGACCGCCGCCATGGTCAACTCTGATACACCTGCCTGTAAAAAGGCTCCTGAGAAATCACCTTTTTGAAAGGGATGGGTACCTTTTAAAAAACCGGCCGTTTTATCACTCTCACTTAAATCGCCTGAGGCGACGACCAAGTTGTCAATTTGATTGACCATTTTGGAAAGGACAAATCCGGAACTGTTGCGGGTAGCATCATCTTCATCGGGTGTTAGCGCATCAAAATCAAATCCGGAAATATCCCGTTTCAGAAATTGATCCAGCTTAGCTGCCAGTTCAGGATTGGCTTTTACCCATTGTTTATGCTGTTCTTTTTTCTTTTGAATGGTGTTGCGTTTGGTCTGATTTATCTCTTTATAGTATTCAGCAACTTCAGGAAATATTTCAAAAGGGTTTCCGGGATCACCACCCAGATTTTCCACTGTTTTTTCAAAGGAAGCCCCGGCTTTACTAATGGGTTTACCATGTGTGGAAACCTTGCCTTCAAAACTATTGCCATGCTCATCCACAGCTCCCTTTCCCATGATAGTTTTTCCGATGATCAGGGTGGGTTTTTCGGTTTCTTCACGGGCTTGATTTAAGGCATCCCGGATTTGATTGTGGTCATGACCGTCAATTGATATTACTCGCCAATTCCATGATTCATATCTTTTTGCCGTGTCTTCACACGAAACCACATTGGTGTAAGTTGACAGCTGAACATCATTAGAATCATAAAACATCACCAGATTACTTAATCCAAGAAAGCCTGCCATCCGTGCAGCTCCATGAGATATCTCCTCCTGAATACCGCCGTCGGAGACATAAGTATAGATTGTATGGTGCATCCAGTCTCCGAAGCGCTCTGCTAAAAATTTTTCTGCAATGGCAGCACCAACAGCAAAAGTATGGCCCATACCCAAAGGACCGGAAGTATTTTCAACGCCCTTGGCAGGATTTACTTCGGGGTGACCCGGTGTGCTACTGCCCCACTGCCTGAAATTCATGATCTCTTCCTTACCATAAGTGCCTAACAGATGTAAAGTAGCATACAACAATGCGGAAAGATGACCGGGATCAAGGAAAAACCGGTCCCTGAATGGCCAGCTCATATCATCCGGATCATAATGTAAAAATTCTGTATACAAAATGTGCATAAAGTCAGCTCCTCCCATAGGCCCGCCAGGGTGCCCGGACTGTGCCTTCTCTACCATGGCAGAAGATAAAATCCTCAGGTTGTTTGCCGCTTTCATTGAAATTTCTGAACTCATGGACAGCTAATTTTAATGGTTTCTATCCTGTATTATTCTTGCGTCAGGTTTTGGGTAGATGCAAGGCGTCGAAAGCCCACGACGTAGTCGCCTACTTCGGGTTTGCTGAAAAACCTTTCATTTTGGAAACAACAGATATGTTTGCCCTATTGATTTAAAGATTT
>CAYYLT010000049.1:0-15400 GCA_964472385.1 uncultured Bacteroidales bacterium | reverse complement strand
AAATGTACGGTCTTTTCTAAATTTCAGCACATCCTGGAGCATGGAGGAATTTACGCTTATTCTGAAATTATACATTCGCCTGTATCCTATAGGAACCCAGCTAAAGGACATGGAAAAACAATGCAGGTCGCGGTTGATCGTAATCTGAGTAGGCCCTATGCGATCCTCCTGTATATCATAATTGCTGTTAAAACTAAAATCCCATTTGGGTGTCAGACTAAAATTGCCGTTAATACCAATGGTCTGGCGTATTTCCGATTCAAACTCCTGTTTTTTTACATTGAACCGCTTGGAGTAGTTCAGAGAATAATCAAGGTTCAAATTCCATGGGAACTGAAAATATTCAAATTCGGGTGTTGGTTTTTGGGGTGTTTGGCTGCCTTCCTGCTGAGTGCCTGGCTCTCCTGAAGAGGAAGTACCAGGTGCAGCAGATGATTGCTGTTGTTCGTTGTCTGATCCCTTCTGATTGCTAAAATCAGTTCCCATAGAAATGCGAAAGCTGGACAAACGAGCCAGATTTCCGGTTTTACTGAATTCCGACTGATTAATGGTATTTCCACGGCTATCCACGGCATAAGGATCCAGCGTGCCGGCAAAATTCAAGTTTAAGTTGTTATTCAAAAGATTGGTTCTTCCATTTACCCTCACAGAAGACCAATTCAAGGAGTCGGCAAAAATATTATAATTGGTGCTGAAACCCAGATTATTCAACAACATGACTTTTTTAAGTTCTTGCGTAGTGTCCGATTTGGATCTCACCTTCATTTCCACATTATTGGAAAGGCTCAGGCTGACACTTCCGCTGCGCCGTGGAGATGAAGGCGGACTGTATATTTGTCCTTCAAAATAGGAATATTGGCGACTGTTACCCCTTTCATCAATATAGGTATCATAATACCGCTCAGTCATACCACCAAGGCCCGGTCTAAAACTCATACTGGCAGATGGTGTCATGACATGGCGAATAGCCTGAACTTTGGAAGACGGATCTTTAAACTGAAAAATACCAAAGAGCTTTGGACTCGCCCCAATGCTTACCGATGGCTCTGCCGAATGAGCATAACGGAATTTATGGGTAGTATCCCTTACCAACTGTCCATATGTTGAATCTAAAGCAGGATCATACCGCTGCTCTATACTTTTTGTAACATATCTGGGATATAAAACCCCCTTGTAACGCACATTGGGTGTGATATTAAAATATTGCAATACCTTAAAGTTAAGGCTAATGGGAATGTTGTGCTGAAAGCCATTTTCAAAGTCTTGGTAACGGGTTTCCTTGAATAACAATGATTCTTTTGTGCTTAACCGGTTATCCAGATTTGCGCTATAGCCTACCTGCAGATTCTCATACCAATCCATTGTGCCATTATTATCCAGTCCCCTTAGAGGATACTGCCTGCTCATATTGAATGACATATTGGGTATCATAAAATTGACCATGCGGGTGCGGGTATTTTGGTTTAACCTTAACTTGCTACTAAAATTAAAAGGTTGGTCAGGCCATTTATACCGGTAGCTAATACTTGAGGTTTTCGTACTTGTAACCCGCTCCTCAACTGATCGTGCGTGTCTTTTATCGTATCCGGATGTACTGTAGTTCACGTTTGCGCTGAAATTGCTGTATGGGTTAGCTCTGTTTGCCTGACTATGATTCCAGCTTACGCGAAAATTGCTGGAAGTAGAAAAACTGGGGGTTCCTTTATCTCCAAAAACCTCTTTCTGATAATCAACGCTCAATCTGCTGGTATATTTATACCTTTGTCTCAGCCGATAGAGCAAATTAGCCCCATAACTACCCTGGGTATATATCTGACCGGTAAGCATTAAATCCATATAATCACTAATACCCAAATAATAACCGGTTTGTAAGTAAAAACCTTTCTCGCTTCTTTCATTCACACTAATATTCGTGAATCCGGATGTCTGTTGCTTCTGTATGGGGAAAAAACCAAACGGTATGCCTAAAGGTAATGGAATATCTTCGATAACAAGATAGGATGGACCAGCTACAATGCGCTTATTGGGTATTACTTTACCTTTGGTAAGGGCCATATAAAAATGAGGATGCGGCTCATCGCATGTGGTGTACTTACCATTTTTAAAGTGAAACTGATTATTCGTATGTTTTTTGGCTGTAGATCCATGCAAAATACCCTCCTGCTCCTTGGTTGTTACCCCCTTGATATAGCCTTTCTTTGTTTTGAAATTGTAGCGAATGATCCTGGCATCATAATTTTTACCACCCTCCTTAAAAACAGGCAGGCCCACCATTTTCCCTGTGGAATCTTCAACACCACTGGCAAAGACAATGTTGCTGTCCTGGCTATATTCAATATAATCAGCTGTTAATTCAATGTCTCCGTATACAACCTTAGCATTCCCGTATAAAAAAACTTTGTTTTCAGTCCGCGACATGATAAGGGAATCTTCAGCATTATATTGAATCTTCGTATCAATAAACTCATCTTCCTCCTGAGAAGCGGCCTCTGTTGTATCTAACTGATTACCAGATGTATCCTGCAACACAACATGGGCAGTAAAGGCTGCTGCTCCACAGGCCTGTCCTGAAAATGTTTCACCTTTAAATACAACTGTTATTAAAATTGAAACCAGGAATATTGTTAAAATATTATTTCCTAATTTTAATTGCAATTTGGATGTGCTATTTTTGCATAATAAATCTTTATAAAAGATCGTCAAAGCTAATGAAAATATTATATTCCTTATGAGGTTTATATGTAAAATTCATGCCAAAGTATGCATGCTCATCGTAGTTTTCACATGCCTGATGCCAGGGTTTTTATTGAATCTTATGGCTCAGGATGCAGACAACTATCACCTTAAAACGGTAGTTATAGACGCAGGGCATGGAGGAAAAGATCCTGGTGCACCAGGCAGGATAAAAGATGAAAAAGCTATCGTGCTTTCAATCGCCTTAAAAGTTGGTCACTATATCGAGACCCATTTTCCTGATATTAAAGTTATATATACGAGAACTACCGATACATTGATACCGCTTTATAAAAGGGCAGAAATAGCCAATAAAAACAAAGCCGATCTGTTCATTTCCATCCATATCAACGCCAATGAAGATTCTAAAGCGCATGGAACAGAGACTTATTTTATGGGTCAGCACAAAACACAAAGTAATTTGGAAGTAGCCAAGAAAGAAAACTCAGCTATTTTTTATGAGGAGGATTATACCCAGAAATATCAGGGATTCGATCCGAATTCATCAGAATCTTATATCATTTTTTCCCTCATGCAGCAACATTATCTGGAGCAAAGTATAAATTTTGCCTCTTATGTTCAAAAAAATTTCCAAAAGAACACTAACCTAAAAAATCGCGGTGTTAAAAGCGCAGGATTTCTGGTACTTTACAAAACAGCCATGCCAAGGGTCCTCATTGAAGCCGGTTTTATCAGTAATCCCAACGAAGAAAAATATCTGAATGCGGAGTCGGGGCAGGAACAACTCGCTGTTTCCATTTATGAAGCATTCAAAGAATATAAGAAAAAAATTGAAAGCTCTAGTGTTGTGCTCAAACAATCTGAAAAAAGATTAAAACAAGATAGCATTCTATTCAAAATTCAGGTGTTAGCCTCCAGTGATCCCATACCTTTAAAATCAGACTTTTTCAAAGACTTTGACAATGTGGAAGAGCACCGGGTGTCGGATCAATATAAATATACCATTGGAAAAACATCGAATTATGAAGAAGCTGAGGAATTAAAACAAAAAATCCAACAATCATTTCCCGGAGCATTTATTGTGGCATTTGAAAATAATCAACCCATATCACTGGATAAAGCATTAAGCATCAAAAACACCAATTAACCTGCATTATGCATAAACAAACGGAGCGCAGTTTATGCATGCTTCGGGTTAAAAGGATGTATGGTTGTAAATGGTACAGAAAACCTAAAAGCAATATTAATATATGTCTAAAGAACTTAAAATTGGCCTGATCGCCACCATATTGATCCTTTTGTTGATCTGGGGCATCAATTTTCTGAAGGGAAAAAACATTCTGTCCCAGAAAAACCACTTCTATGCATTATACAATGAAATAGGCGGACTGGAACAAGCCAGTCCGGTATACCTCAATGGTTATGAAGTTGGAATGGTAGAAAACATAAAACTTACGGGCAAAAACATGAAAGATCTTCTGGTTACGTTCACCCTTCGGAAAGATCTAAAAATTCCCAAAAATTCAAAGTGTATCATCTATAATGCCGATTTGATGGGTACAAAAGCAATAAAGCTAAAATTCACCGATGCCCAAAAATACTTTATTCCTGGTGATACCATTCCTTCTGCCCTGGAACCCAATATTACGGAACAAATATATACGGAGATTCAACCGATCAAAATGAAGGCCCAACGTATACTTTCTGCACTCGATACCATTCTGTTAATTTTTAACGAGGATACCCGAAATAATATTCGTCACTCAATTGACGGCTTACAAGCCACTACTGCTAATCTGGAAAACACCTCGAAAAGCCTCCATGCATTGTTATCACAAAACAACCAGAAAATCAACCGCATTATTCATCATACTGACGAGTTCACAGCCAACCTGGCAAAAAACAACGAATCCATTTCAAGCACTTTCAGCAATCTATCCGCTATTACGGATACCCTAAAAAAAGCAAAACTCAACCAAACCATTGGTCAGTTGGAGAATGCATTGGCTTCCAGTGACAGTCTTATCAACGAGATTCGCAGTGGTCAGGGATCTTTAGGCCGATTGGCTACGGATGATTCCCTCTATATTCATTTCAATCAAACAACAAACAGCCTAAACAAGCTTATTGAGGATATTCAGCATAACCCGGGTAAATATATCCACATATCTGTTTTTGGTAAGAACAAATGAAACGACCATAAACTTTATTAATCATAAATTACTCACAGGCAAATGATTAAAAAAGTTCATCGGGAGTTCCTGAATGTGGCAAAATTTTTGGCATTTTTTTAACGACAAAAATTTTAAACAGATGAAACCTGCATGCAGCGACCTATACAACAAGGCAATGTATAAAGCATGCTGGGTCCATGGTGGGGAAGCACAATATTCGAACCTTGAAATATCATCTGATTTAAGCACAAACCCATAATTAAACTTTACACGAAACATCATTATTTTTATTCAGTCTGTAATATTCACAAAAAATGAATAAACTTTTATAAACAAAAAAATATTAGCGTTTTGCTTGATTATAGGCATTTTTTGTATCTTTTGGCAAAGCCGGAGAGTGCGACTGCCTCATCGGCTTTCGACGCCTTGCATCTACCCAGAACCTGACGCATGAATCATACAGGCTAAATAAAATTGTTCATTCTATTGTAACACTTTAATTAGATGAAATAAATTTTTAATTAACAATTCCTTAACCCTTCTTTGTTATAACATTCTGATTATCAATATTAAAATAAAATTAAATATTTGTTAAAAAATATTCCGCTGATTGAAAAAACCATAGAATATTTATGAAAAATACAAGGGCATATACATTTTTTTTCAAAGAATTTTTTCCCCAAATTTGTTAGAACAACAAATTATGGTGGTCACATTAAATATCTAACAATTAATGAATGATACAAAACATATTGAAATTTGGAACCGCTGTCTCCAGGTAATCAAGGATAACGTTCCGGCTATCAGTTTTAGAACATGGTTTGAACCCATTGTTCCATTGAAAGTGGAAAATAAAGTATTAACCATTCAGGTACCGAGTCCTTTTTTCTATGAATACCTTGAAGAGCAGTACATTGATATTCTGCGAAAAACCCTTCGAAAGGAACTGGGAAATAATGCCAAACTGGAATACAGCGTGGTCATGGAAAACAACAATTCCGCCAAAAGCAAACCATATACGATAAAATATCCCACTAACAATAAAAGCCCATTGGAAAACAAACCTGTGTCAATGCCAATGAATACGGAGGAAGGGTCAATAAAAAACCCCTTTGTCATTCCCGGCATTAAGAAGTTGCATGTAGATCCGAGGCTTAATCCCGACAACTCATTCTCCAATTTCATAGAAGGGGATTGCAACCGGCTGGCAAGATCAGCAGGGGAAGCTGTGGCCGGTAAACCGGGAGGTACTGCTTTTAATCCCTTATTTATTTATGGAGAAAGTGGCTTGGGCAAAACCCATCTCTCCCAGGCAATCGGAATACGCATCAAAGAACAGTTTCCGGAAAAAACAGTACTTTATGTCAATTCCCATAAGTTTCAAACCCAGTTTGTTGAATCGATTCGCAACAACAATAAAAACGATTTTTTGCATTTTTACCAGATGATTGATGCTCTGGTGATTGATGACATTCACGAGCTGGCAGGAAAAGAAAAAACCCAGGAAATTTTTTTCCATATATTCAATCATTTACACCAAACAGGTAAACAACTTATACTCACCTCCGACAAACCTCCTATTGAAATGCAGGGAATTGAGCAACGCCTGCTTTCCAGGTTTAAATGGGGTTTATCAGCTGACTTGCAATCTCCTGATTTCGATACAAGGATCAAAATCCTCAAACACAAAATCTACAATGACGGCATCAACATCAACGGAGAAATCATTGAATATATAGCTTCTAACATAACTGTGAACATCAGAGAACTGGAAGGAGCCCTGATCTCCCTGCTTGCCCAGTCTACCCTGAATAAAAAAGACATCAACATCGATTTGGCCAGGAAAGTTATTGACAAATTGGTCAAACACTCCAAAAAAGATATTTCTGTGGATTACATCCAAAAAATTGTCTGCGACTATTTTGATATAAGCCCTGATCAACTTCACTCAAAAACACGAAAACGAGAAATTGTCCAGGCAAGGCAAATTGCCATGTATTTCTCCAAATCACTTACAAAATCATCCCTCGCCTCTATTGGATCGCAGATAGGTGGTAAAGACCATGCCACAGTTTTGCATGCATGCAAAACTGTTAATAATCTGATTGATACGGATAAACAATTCAGACAAACCGTTAACAACATTGAAAAAAAACTCAGAATTTAATGAGCTGACTCCAGTCAAACATCTGTTGCCCCTTTTCCGATTGATCATCGTATTCAACATACCGCATCTTTTCGCAATGTTTGCCTTAAAAAGCTTCTTTTTATTTTTATACACTGACAAAGCAAAACCCTATTTGGCCTGAATTATTCACAAAAGATGAATAAAGTTCTGTAAATATCAGAATACAAGCAACTTGCATGTTTTGTCTAAACCTATTCTATTATACGAATGAATGTTTTATTACCTTTGGTGCATCTTTAAACAAGAGGCATTAACATGCTCAAACCAGACGAATATCTGACCCTCATGAATGTATCAGAAGCAACCTATAAGGAAAAAGGCAGCAAATTCCTGGCTTTTGCTTATCCGGTCGAATCAGAAATGCAAATCAAACAAATCATTCAGCAGATGAAGAACCAGTACCATGGCGCTCGCCATCATTGCTATGCATATAAATTGGGAATGACCATGGAAAATTACAGGTTGAATGATGATGGTGAACCCTCATCGACAGCAGGAAAACCCATATTAGGACAGATTCAGGCTTATAATCTCACCAACGTGTTGGTATTAGTGGTGCGCTATTTTGGTGGAACGCTGCTGGGAACAAGCGGATTAATCAGAGCCTATAAGACCGCCAGTCAATATGCCCTTAATAAGGCTCAGATCATCAAGAAAACCATCCAAAAGACCTACCTTATTCAATGCGATTACAGCCATATCAACGAAGTGGAAAAAATGTTTTATACACTGAATATCAGACCTTATAAGAAAAAATATGAAATGGATTGTCTTTTTAAAATCGGTATAAGGAAAACAAGGGAGCAAGAGCTGGTAGAGCAATTGAAAAGCATTCCGGGTTTGTATTATAAAAAATTAGACAACCCTGAAGCTGGTTAGAAAAATGAATCAAAGCCGGAAGCCCGCATTTTTCTGTTCTACCAATGATAACCTTTATTATCCATGAAAGAACGAAATAAAGCTGAATGTGCGGTGATTTGCGGAATTGATGCAGGCAACCCTGCAATAGAAAAAACCAGCTCTTTACGAAAAGATTGAAGATTATTGAAGCAAAAAGCCTGATTTTTACAAACAATTAACGTATGTACGGACTGATTATTAGCATTTTCTGTATTTTTCAGCAAACCCGAAATACCCATTTTACATGCCTGTCTCAATTTTTTAACAAATTGTTATTAAAATCTTATCCATTTATTCGAAATATTCGTGGGAAGAGATTAATTTTATACAACAAAAACTAAACCAACGAATGAAAAACAGAAGCCTTATATCCATCAATGACTATTCCAGGGAAGAGATCATAAAACTTCTTGATCTTGCTGAGGACTTCGAAAAAAATCCCAATCAAAAAATTTTAGAAGGCAAAGTAATTGCAACCTTATTTTTTGAACCGTCAACCCGTACGCGGCTAAGTTTCGAAAGTGCCATCAATCGTCTTGGGGGGAAAGTCATAGGATTTGCCAGCAAAGACAGTTCCAGTGTCCTGAAAGGGGAATCTTTAAAAGACACGGTCAAAACGGTCAGCAATTATTGTGATCTTATCATCTTGCGACATCCCCTTGAAGGTAGTGCGCGTTATGCAAGCGAAGTTGCAACGGTACCGGTAATTAATGCAGGAGACGGTGCCAATCAGCACCCTACGCAAACAATGCTGGATCTTTATTCCATCAGAAAAACACAATACACCCTGGACAACCTGAACATTTTCATGGTTGGGGATTTGAAATATGGACGTACCATACATTCTCTTCTCATGGCCATGTCTTATTTCAATACCAAATACCATTTTGTCTCCCCCGAAGAACTGCGTATACCTGAAGAATATAAAAATTTTTTACAGCAGCATAAATTGCAATATAAAGAACACATCGATTTCACAGATATCATCGCAGAAGCCGACATCATCTACATGACCCGCATACAGCGTGAACGCTTCTCAGACCCAATGGAATATGAGAAAACAAAAAATTCCTATGCCCTCAAAAGAAATATGCTGGAAAACACCAAAAGCAATCTTAAAATTTTACATCCACTGCCACGTATCAATGAAATCAATGATGATGTGGATGATAGCATCCAATCCTATTATTTTATTCAAGCTCTGAATGGCGTATATACAAGAATGGCCATCATGAGCACTATCTTGGGCTTAAAATAACATTGCTAAAAATCAAAAAAAATGGCAGACAATAAACCGAAACTTCAGGTAAGTGCGATACAAAACGGAACAGTAATTGATCATATACCAGCAAGGCATCTTTTCAAGGTTATTTCTATTTTAAACCTGGACCACATTAAAACCCAGATCACATTTGGGACTAACCTTGAAAGTAAAAAACTGGGCTTTAAAGCGATCATCAAATTATCGGAGGTTTATATCAAAGACGAAGATATCAATAAGATCGCCCTCATTGCACCCCATGCCAAGCTCAACATTATCAAGGATTTTAAAGTTACCATCAAACGGCAGGTAGAGGTACCAAAACAAATTAAAGGCATTGCCAAGTGCGGTAATCCAAATTGTATTACCAACAACGATAATGTCAATACGGTTTTTTATGTTTTACCCAAGGATAAGGAAAAAGTAGCTTTAAAATGCCATTATTGTGAAAAAATTACTGATCCGGAAGATATGGAAGTATTCTAACCTGTAATTCAGGTAACAATAAAGGCTGGGAAATTTTATCGGATACGATCAATGGAGCGAATCAATGCCTCATCCTTCCCTATAGCCCGAATGGCAAGATATGTAAAAACTGCAGCAATAAAAGGAAAAGCATCAAAAGGTTTGTACCGCACAACCTCAGCTTCCAAATGACCGGAAAGATCCTTAACATAAAAGTACACCAAACCTGCATATCCAAGCATAAGTAACAAGTTAATGAAATTGATCCGCATTTGGATAATTCTTCTTTTATACAGAAAAATGGAGATGAAATTGATGACGACAATCGCGGTAAGCAGAATGACAGGGGGTAGTGTACGTATATAAACAGCATCATGTCCGGCATAATAAAGGCCGTCATAATGAAATGCATATATTTGTTCTTCACTTGAGAGAATTTCAGCTAAAGGAAAAAAAAACAATGCCAACATCAAAACAAAGGAAATAAAAAGGTATATGGTCTGTATTCTTTGTATCATTTTGCCTTTTTCCACAAAGATACAATTTTGCCACCGATATGCCATAGTCCAGAACAATGCATTAGCCTGTATTATTCACAAAAAGTGCATTTTATTTAATAAGTTATTGAATAATAACGGTTTATATACACATCCCCATAAATTTTATTTGTGTTCAACTTTTTCCAGATGCGTCAATTTTCAGGCCTCTGCTGCGTTGCGAAAGCCTCGAAGCAAGCGGCTACGTCGTCGCCTTCCGGCGCCTTGCATCTACCCAATACTTGACGCATGAATAATACAGAGCCCTTAAAAGCCAGGCTTTTGCTCATTAATCCTATACACAAAATCAATATAAATAATTAATTTTAAAAAACTTACCCTTAATGTGTATAAGGGAGGCTAAAACATCTATGGGGAATAATATGTTAAAGAATAGGTTAATTATCCCCAACAGGAGTTTGATAAAATAAAAGTTTTGATTAAGATTGTGTGGCAAAAATTTTTGAATCTGTAAAAAGGCAATGGGCTATGACAAAGACGACCACAAAGGATTATATGAATCGGGAGGAAGTATATGGTGCACACAACTATCACCCTTTACCGGTAGTATTGGATAAAGGGCAAGGGGTATATGTTTGGGATGTAGAGGGCAAGAAATATTATGATTTTCTCTCATCCTATTCCGCTATAAACCAGGGCCATTGTCATCCCAAAATTGTTAAGGCCATGAATAAGCAAGCGCAAAAGCTTGCTTTAACTTCTCGCGCATTTTATAACAGTTCACTCGGGGAATATGAGGCTTACATAACCAATTATTTTAACTATGATAAGGTACTTCCTATGAATACCGGTGCTGAGGGGGGAGAGACGGCTATCAAGTTATGCCGGAAATGGGGTTACAAACAAAAAGGTATTACGGAAAACCAGGCCAAAATCATTGTATGCGAAAACAATTTCCATGGCCGGACTATCTCTATCATATCCATGTCGACCGATCCGGAGGCCAGAAGAGATTATGGGCCATATACTCCGGGATTTATAACCATTCCTTACAACAATATCGAGGCACTTGAAAGGGAGCTTCAGGATCCCAATGTGGCAGGTTTCTTTGTTGAACCCATACAGGGGGAAGCAGGGGTTATTCTGCCCGATGAAGGTTATCTCCAAAAGGCTTTCGCGTTGTGCAAAAAGCATAATGTACTTTTCATAGCTGATGAAGTGCAAACCGGTATAGGCCGGACCGGCAAGCTGCTGGCCTGTGATTATGAAGGCGTTAGACCCGATATTCTGGTTCTGGGGAAGGCCCTTTCAGGAGGTATGTATCCCGTTTCTGCCGTTTTGGCTGACAACAATATTATGTTAACCATCCAACCCGGGGAACATGGTTCAACTTTTGGTGGTAACCCGGTTGCTGCACAAGTAGCTATGGCTGCGCTCAACGTGGTGAAAAAGGAAAAACTGTCTGAAAATGCCAGTAAACTCGGCGAGATATTCAGAACAGAATTGCAAAACATACAATCGAAAATGATCTCCCAGGTAAGAGGTAAAGGACTATTGAATGCGGTGGTAATAAAACCTAAAAACGGTAAAACAGCCTGGGACGTGTGCATACAGATGAAAGAACAGGGGGTTCTTGCCAAACCTACCCACGGTGATATCATTCGATTTGCACCCCCATTGGTCATTAACGAAAAGCAGCTTTATGATGCCCTCGAAAAAATTAAACAAACTTTTAAAGTGTTTGAATAATACAGGCTAAAAGCTAACAAAACATATTAACGTTAAAATGCAATTTTTTTTACAAATATTTGCTAAAAACCTTGCATTTTGGAAACAACATATATGATTATCCTATTGACTTTCAATATCTTTTGTGATTTTCAGGGCCCTGATATACAAGTATTCAACCGGTATATGGCATTCATTATGCCAGTTTTCTGAACCCTAACGCTATCAAACACTTTGAGAGAGGAAATCCGGGGGCAATATTTCAATCTTTTCCGTAAATCTTCCCTTGGGAAGCTAAAACAGTATTTTTCAAAAGCGATACTACCGTCATCGGACCTACTCCGCCAGGTACCGGTGTTATATAACTGGTTTTTTCCTTAACCTCATCAAACTTCACATCACCTTTCAGTTTCCACCCCGATTTGGTTTTATCCGATTTGATACGGTGTATTCCAACATCAATGACAACAGCACCTTCTTTAACCATATCGGCTGTCACAAATTCCATTTTTCCCATGGCAACAATGAGAATATCTGCCCGGGAGGTAACTTCCGTAAGGTTTTTGGTCCTGCTATGACATATTGTAACCGTACAATTTCCGGGTTTGGCTTTCTGTAGCAAAAGATTGGCTGCCGGTTTGCCTACGATATTGCTTCTACCCAGTACCACACAATTTTTGCCTTCTGTTTCAATATTATAACGGTCAAGCATTTCCAGTATACCTGCCGGGGTAGCTGAAAGGTAGGCCGGTAACCCCAATACCATGCGCCCTACATTGATCGGATGGAAACCATCAACATCTTTTTTGGGATCAACAGCTTCAATAACTTTCTGTTCATCAATATGATCCGGCAAGGGCAGTTGTATAATAAAACCGTCAACCTGAGGATCGTTATTGAGCGCATTCACTTTGGTTAAAAGCTCCGGTTCAGTAATGTCTGCTTCCAGACGAATCACTTGGGAAGTTATGCCCACCTTGCTGCTGGCCTTTTCTTTATGAGCTATATAGGTTTCACTTCCGGGATCATGGCCCACTAAGATGGCGGCCAGATGCGGAATCTTGCCGCCTTCTTCTTTGATCTTTGCTACTTCCCTTGCAATCTCTTCCCTGATTGCGGAAGAAAGGAGTTTACCATCTATCAATTCCATATATTCTGATTTAACCTGTAATTATTCATGCGTTAAGTTTTGGGTAGATGCAAAACGTTAAAAGCCCACGACGTAGTAACTGCTTCGGGTTTGCTGTAAACCTTTCATTTTGGAAACAACAGATATGTTTACCCTATTGATTTAAAGATTTTTTTGTGTTTTTTAGCAAACCCTGCTTCGCGGCTTTCGCGACGCAGCAAACACCCAAAAATTGGCGCACCCGGAAAAAATGTATAACAATAAAAAATTTTGAGCATAATAAGTAAAGCACGAATATTCTTTTGTTTATAAATGTTTTTTTATTTTTTATGAATAATACGGTTTTCTTAAAAGCCAGGCTTTTTCTCATTTATCCTATACACCATGTCAATATAAGTAATTAATTTTAAAGAATTTACTTTTGTTGTGTATCAGGGAGGTTAGAGGTACCCATTGGTGTTTATCTATAATGGCCGCTTGCTCGGTTACATAAATTTTGAATCCCCGTCTTTTGGTTCATGCAAAAACGCATGGATGCAGATGGCTACATCTTGCATACAAATCCAGAAAAACTAAGCCGTAATCTTACAAGTTAAGGTTAGGAGCCCTTCATCGCCTGCATATTGTTCATCATATTTTTCATCCCATCTTTGCCTTCCTTCATCTTCTTCATCATTTTACGTGTTTCAGAAAACTGCTTGATCAGGCGATTTACTTCCTGCACATCAACGCCGCTACCATCGGCAATGCGTTTCCTTCTGCTTCCGTTAAGAACTTTGGGATTCTTTCTTTCTTCCAAGGTCATAGAACGAATGATGGCTTCAATACCCTTAAATGCATCATCATCCATGTCGATATTCCTCAAGGCTTTACCCATACCGGGAATCATAGAAGCAAGATCTTTAAAATTTCCCATCTTCTTGATTTGTTGTATCTGAGAAAGAAAATCATCAAAATCAAACTCATTCTTAGCGATTTTCTTGCTTAGTTTACGGGCTTCCTTATCATCATATTGTTCCTGTGCTTTTTCTACCAAAGAAACTATATCTCCCATACCCAGTATTCTATCGGCCATCCTGTCGGGATGGAACACATCCATTTGGTCCATCTTTTCCCCGGTACCGATAAACTTGATGGGTTTATTAACCACAGCTCTTATAGACAAAGCAGCACCACCCCGGGTATCACCATCAAGCTTGGTAAGGATAACCCCTTCGTAATCCAGACGGTCATTAAATTCTTTGGCGGTGTTCACGGCATCCTGACCGGTCATGGAATCGACAACAAAAAGTGTCTCCTGGGGTTCAACCGCTTTTTTGATACCTGCCACTTCGTTCATCATTTGCTCATCGATAGCCAACCGCCCGGCCGTATCAATGATCACCAAATTGTTACCATCTTTTTTGGCCTGTTTAACAGCTTCTTTGGCAATTTTAACCGGATCCTTGTTATCGGCTTCCGTATATACAGGTACCTGAATCTGTTCTCCGACAATCTGAAGTTGATCGATGGCAGCAGGTCGATATACATCACCGGCAACCAGTAAAGGATGCTTACCCTGTTTGTTTTTTAGAAATTTTGCAAGCTTGCCGGCAAAAGTAGTTTTACCAGATCCCTGTAAACCGGCAAGCAATATGACCGGAGGATTGCCATCTAAATTCAACTCCGCAGCGCTACCCCCCATCAAATTGGCCAGCTCATCATGAACGATTTTTACCATAAGCTCGCCGGGTTTAACCGACTCCACAACCTTACGGCCTAAGGCTTGTTCTTTAACCACATTGGTAAAATCCTTGGCAATCTTATAATTCACATCAGCATCCAGCAGGGCTCGCCGCACATCCTTCAGGGTTTCTGCAATATTGACCTCGGAAATCCTCCCTTGCCCTTTTAGCATCTTAAATGATTGTTCCAGGCGGTCAGTCAGATTATCAAACATAAATACATACTTTATTTTGAATTGGAAAATGGTTGACAAAATTAATAAAAAATAACGACAAGGGAAAAGGCGAAATTGTTCGTTACACCATCATTAACCTAAAACAACCCCCTTCTTCATCAGAATGTTATCCGGTAGCCGTCAAATTCCCGGTAATTAAGAAAACTTAGATAGTAAAGAGCCTATAAATCAACCATTAAAATTATGCAAAAACATTCAATTTACATAGAAATTGTCTCTATCCTGTATTATTCATAAAAAATGGGAAAATGTTTATAAACAAAAGAATATAAATGCTTTACTTATGATGCTCAAAAATTTTAATTTTTAAATATTTTTACCGAGTGCGCCAATTTTTGGGCATCTGCTGCGTTGCGAAAACCTCGAAGTAGGGTTTGCTGAAAAAGTCTTTAGTACATCAGCTA
>CAYYLT010000048.1:0-15481 GCA_964472385.1 uncultured Bacteroidales bacterium | reverse complement strand
CAGCAAATATTTCGTTAAATGCCCTGTCTCTTTTTTGATCATAATGAATAAATTGCTTATATTCTTTTATTTATAAATATTTATTCATTTTTTATGAATAATGCAGGCTAAAGCACGCTTTTTATACATTCGCTTTGCTCAATCTATCCAAAGATTTATTATTTTAGGGGCTATAAATTGTTGCATCCCCAAATCTTGAAGTTATGCCAGAATTACCCGATGTCGAAATATTCAGGCAATATGGAGAATCATATGCTTTAAACCAGTCCATTGGAGAAATAAGCATTGCTGAGCCGAAAATAGCAAAAGACACTGAATATCAATTTAATAACAAATTAAAAGGACATCAGTTCACCCATGCAGAGCGAATGGGAAAATATTTGCTGTTACCCTCCACCCCCGAAAATGTTCTGGTTATGCATTTTGGCATGACGGGCTGGCTGGAATACAATAGGGGAAAGCGGCATCAGCATACAAGAGCCAGCATTATCTTTTCTAACGGATATGCCCTGCATTTTATCAATCCGCGAAAACTTGGCCGTATCGCGCTTACCAACGATCCGGATGCTTTTTTAAAAGAAAAAAAAGTCGGGTATGATGCACTGGCAGTCAAAATGGAAGAATTTCAGGATATCATTCGCAAAAAGAAAGGAACGCTCAAATCATTCCTTATGAATCAGGCTATCATCGCTGGAATAGGTAACATCTATTCGGATGAGATCCTTTTTCAGGCAGGATTGTACCCCAAAAAACAAATTTCAGATCTGCAAGTTCATCACCAACTGGCACTTTTTCAATCCATGAAAGAAGTCCTGCATGTAGCAATAGAACATCAGGCCGATCCGGAAAAAATGCCGGAATCATTTATCATTCCATTCAGAAAAGATGGAGCAAAATGCCCGGCTTGTGGCGGTGAGGTCAAGAAGGATAAAATTTCGGGAAGACATTACTATTATTGCCCCACCTGCCAAATCCAATAATCTATCAGCTCATGTTCCTTAAATGGATATACCCATAACACCCGCATGCACCATACCACACAATAAGAGCATAACGAAAACATGCGGGTTCCATGGCAATTGATCTAAAAACTCAAATTTTGCATCTTTAACCAAACTTTATACCCGTGAAATATCTTATCAGCCTGCCTCCCAACGTTGTGCATGACTTCCATCAACTGGAAAGCAAAAACCAGAAACAATGGTATGTTGATAGTGATCCGAAGGGAAAACAGATAGGTTCAGGTGGAGGGACAGCCCATATTTTGCACCGCTGCTGGGAATCGGAAAATCACCCCGATTTTTTGAGGTGGAACCATGAACACGACAAAATCATCATTCATGGGGGAGGACAAAGCAGAAGGCTTCCTTCTTATGCCCCTGCAGGAAAAGTACTTACTCCTCTTCCGGTCTTTCGTTGGAGCCGCGGACAGCAAATACACCAAAAGCTTATTGACCTTCAACTGACATTGCTTCACAAAATCATGCACAAATCACCCCATAACCTAAATACAATGATTGCCAGTGGAGATGTTTTGCTGTTAAATGAAGCTGTACTTCCGGAGATTCCCAGGGCCGATATCGTATGTGTTGGCCTGTGGACAGAACCCAACCAGGCAAAAAATCATGGTGTCTTTTTTATGGAAAGAGAAAATACCAACCGGCTGGCATTCATGCTTCAAAAGCCTGATGATGAGAAAATCAAAACATTGATGAAAGATTATGATTTTCTTGTTGATGTGGGCGTATGGTTGTTTAGCGACCGGGCGGTAGAAATATTAATGAAAAAAAGCGGATGGAATCAGTCATTGCAAAAATTTTCCAATAAATCACCTGACTTTCTGGATCTTTATGGAGATTTTGGACTTAAAATGGGTACAATACCTGCTGAAAAGGATCAGGAGATCAACAGCCTTGACGTTGCCGTCCTGGTGCTCAACAATGGAGAGTTTTATCATTTCGGGAAATCCCGGGAACTGATCGACTCTTGTGTTATGCTTCAAAATCGTATTCTGAACCAACGCGAGATATGGCATCGCCGTATAAAACCCCATCCCAGTATTTTTACCTTAAATACCATCACCCATATCCCTTTTCATAGCAATCACCGAAATATCTGGATAGAAAATGCTTATATCAGTAAAGACTGGAATGTACATAAAGATCACATAATTACGGGGATACCCGAAAATAACTGGCAATTAGACCTACCCCCCGGTATATGTCTGGATGTCATACCTGTTGATAAAGATAAATACTGCCTTAGGCCATATGGGTTTAATGATCACTTCAAGGGAAATACTGACCAGAATGAAACCTTTTGGATGGGCAGCCCGCTTGAAGCCTGGTTTAAAAAAAGGGGGCTGGATAAAAGACAATTTGTTGCCGAACATGAAGATATGCAAAACGCCCGGATATTTCCCGTATTGGATAAATCAACTTTGACAGAAGATTTCATTCACTGGATGATCAATGTTGAAACAAATCCCGACGGCAATAGAGCGCAATATATTCACGCCCCAAAATATTCCGCCTCCGATATCAATATTAGGGCCAATCTAAAAAGACTTTATGAACAAAGAGTGCTTTTCACCACTCAAATTATACCCAAATTAGCTGGGAACCATGAAAACTCTATATTCTATCAGCTTGATCTGAAAGATCTGGCGCAATATTATCATAATGCCCACTTACCGCTTCCTGAAGCTCGGGATGAAAACCATCCGGGTATTCACCATATTCACGATAACATGTTCCGGGCAAAAGTACAGGAATACAAGGGTAAAAACGGTTCCGGGTACGAACAAAAAGCTTTTGAATTATTAAAAAAATTCATGGTAGAATCGGGTGCCGTCCAAGGCATTCAACCCCGGCTTGCGCTGTTATCCGACCAGATTGTATGGGGACGTAGTCCCGTGAGAATTGATATTGGGGGTGGATGGACTGACACACCCCCTTATTGCTTGATAAACGGTGGGAAAGTAATCAACTTTGCGCTGAATATCAATGGTCAGGCGCCTCTTCAGTGTTTTGTCAAACAAGGCAGGAAACATGCTATCGTCTTTCGTTCTATCGATCTGGGTATTGAGGAGGAAGTTACCAGTTATGAAGCGCTCAATGATTTCCGGGAGGTAGGTTCGGCATTTGCCATATCTAAGGCTGCACTGGTTCTATCCGGATTTAGCCAGGAATTCTGTCAGCAACATTATGCTTCACTGACCGATCAGCTTAAAGATTTTGGCGGTGGACTTGAGATAAACACCCTGGCTGCAGTTCCCAAAGGATCAGGATTGGGTACCAGCAGCATACTGGCAGCAACCATCCTGGGAACCATAGCTGACGCGTGTAACCTGGGATGGGATAAAATCGAACTGGGCAGAAAAACACTGATCCTCGAACAATTATTAACCACCGGAGGGGGTTGGCAGGACCAGTTTGGAGGTCTTGTACATGGCGTCAAACTAATTGAAACAACACCCGGATTTGACCAAACACCCGTGATGAAATGGCTTCCGGACCATCTATTCCACCATGCAGGATTAAAATCCAGAATGATGGTTTATTACACAGGTATCACCCGCGTGGCTAAAAATATACTGGCCGAAATTGTAAAGGGCATGTTCCTTAACGAATCAAAGGTATTAAGTATTCTTAAAGATATGCAATATCATGTGCTGGAATCTTTTGAGTCCATCCAAAGGGGGCATTTTAATGACCTGGCCCGCATACTGGAAGAAAGCTGGCGGCTCAACCAACAACTGGATGCAGGTACCAATCCACCGGAAGTTCAAAATATCCTGAGCCGGATCAGTCCTTATCTGGCAGGTAAAAAACTGGCTGGCGCAGGAGGTGGTGGCTTCATGTTCATGCTCGCTAAAGATGAGCATGCCACCCAAAAAATAAAAGAAATCCTGATCCAAAATCCCCCCAACCCTCGTGCACGATTCGTGGATTTTGACCTGTCGGACACCGGCCTGTTGATAACCAGAAGCTGATAAATTTCCAGCATGAACCATAAGAATTGTCCAATACCCAATGTTTGCAGGATTGTAGATCATCAAAATCAAAGCAGCCTATGAGTTGGATTCCACCGTAATGGAGGTAATTATTTCATTGTTTCCGCTGTTACCAAATATTTCCGGAACATCAGGGCCCGGAAATTCATACCCCCTAAATTTTCCCTTATCCAGATGCAACCTCAGATACAATTCCATCCCTTCTTCGTAATCGATCGTATCTAATAAGGAAACCAAAACATCCTTTTCTTTTCCTTCAGAAAGCCTGGTCTGACCGACAGATAATCCAAGGGTATTCAAACCGTCGGCTAAGTAAACAACAACCCATCCATTTGCACCTGAAACAATTTGATCAATCACAATCCGGTTATTGGATACAGGTTGGTCTGCTGCAATAATCTCGGGTGATTTAATACGGATCGGATTTGCAGCAAAATCACCAAGGGTTTTCACTGGAATATCCCTTTGTCCCTCACCAAATTCGAATACCCTGTCTTTTCCCGTATCTTCATGTAGCATGATCCATAAAGAATCACCATCGGAAATAGATACATGGCTGTCAAGTGCCAGAAAAACATTTTTGGTTGTGCCCTCATCCAAATTAACCGGTTTTGTCATAACATCAGAGATTTTAGGCTGTCCATGAAAATCCTTATGCGCAACCAACCAGCCATTGTTTCCGATAAGCGTTACGGAGGCAACTGCCACCTTATTTTGTGAAATAACCTGATCTACTACCACAACATAACCATTTACGTTACCTGCAGGCTTTTCTTCATTTTCACAGGCTGTGCATAACAATAAAACCCAAAGAGCCAAAAGCATACAAATAATAGCATGCCAAAAGCTCATGAGTATTGTACTATCGTTGTTTTGCTTTATCTGAAAATACCAGTGTTCCTTCATAACAGCAGTAAAATAAAATAACCGTATTTGAAGATTACAAATTAACAAAATACACCCTTTAGTTTTAAACGAAGAAGAGCTTTTTTCGAATACAAAATCAGGGTTGGGGGTTGACAAACCCTCCGGTCATACGGGTCAGGTTTGTCTTAGAATCAATAAGGTTGTATACTGATCGAAGTCTTTGAAGGGCAGCATGAAGGTAAATCAATTGTATATCACGATAATTGAAAGAATTTATGGCACCATTTTTAAATTTTTCCCCGGCGATATCCAGATTGAGCTCTGCAGCTTCAAGATTTTCACCTGCTATATGCAGCAGTGTCCTTCTCACATTATATAAATCATACGCATTGTAAAGCAAATTTGTCAGGCTGTGTTCCATCTCTTCCTGCTCTGTTTGGGCAATTTCCTCATTGATCTTCGCTATTTCTACAGCGCGCTTGCGGGTACCTCCGGTATAAATATCATAGCTTAATGTCAGGTTGGCAAAGGGCGATAATGTTTTATTGACAGCCGGATCATTTCTATCATTCTTAAAGCGCGACCATGAGTTATCCAGTCCTGCTGAAACCCGTAATGAGGGATAAAGATCACTTTCCTTCAACCGGATTTCCTCTCTGCTGAGCAACAAATTCACATATTGATTTTGAAGTGTCTGGTTGTCTGATTGCATCTTATCAAGCAGATCCCCAAGATTATAACGAGAAGTATCGGCTTCAAACTTCTCGCTAAAATTCCAACGGGCAGAAGGTTCTTCTCCAATGGTAAAATTAAGATTGCGGATGGCATTACGCAAAACGACCTGCTGATTAAGAAAAGCTGCTGAGTCTTCAAGATATACATTTTTTGCCTGAAGAACCTGATACGTTAATGCACTGCCCAGGGCACGACGCATTTTTTCATATTCATGCCGATCACGGGACAAAGCCATCACCTCGCGGAGAATCTCAAGTTGTTCTTCTTGCAGCAAGACATTATAGTATCCCAGAATAACATTTTGGATGGTGTTCTCCACCACCACAGCCGAACGACCCTCAGCTAAAGCTTCCAGCTTTTCAAGCTTATCTTTGGTAACGGTTATCCTGTAGCCATCGAATAGGGTCCAGTTCATTCCAACTGATCCATTCAATCGGTTATTGGAGGTATGATTGAGAATGTCTCCGGAGTTTGTGGAAGAGGCATCGAATCCAACAGAAGGGTAGCGACCTGCCGTGCCCCAATTGTTGCTCATTTCGGCTATATCGACTTGCGATTCCGAAATAATAATTCCGTAGTTATTTTCCAGGGCTCTGTCTAGTGCTGAGGAAAGCGCAAGGGCATTATCCTGGGCCCGGACTAGTGCACCCATACCTAAAAACAGCCCTAAGATAACCGTCAAGGAAAAATTTATTTTTAAACTCATACTGCTTGGCTTTATTGCTCTTTATTATCTGCTATGTTCGAATCCGGGTTGATGTGATTATGGCTGTTTCTGTTTTTCCCGTTCATTTCATAGGTTCGACGCCTGTTATTTAGCATCACAGCAACCTCCACACTTTCCCGTTCCGGCTTGCTTCCGGTCCACAGATATTTGAAATAAACCCTGATATCGTTTAAAAGCATGATTAAAACGGGAAAAAAGATAAGGATAAATATGGTTCCGATGAACACACCATAGGCCAGACTTATGGCCATGGGTATTAAAAACTGTGCCTGCACACTTCTCTCGAGGATGATGGGGAAGAGTCCTACCGTCGTGGTAATGCTGGTAAGTATGATAGGCCGGAGCCTCAGCTTTCCGGCTTCTACAATGGCATCATGTACTTTATGTCCTTTCAATAGCAGATTATCGTATTTGGCCAGAAAAACAATGGCATCATTAATAATTACACCGGTAAGGGCGATCATACCCCAAAGGCTAATGATGGAAAGTGGTTTGCCGTGGATACCGTGGCCCCAAAAAACTCCAAGCATGGAAAGGGGGATCATTGCCAGAATGATCACTGTTTGGTTGATGCTTTTAAAATGCAAGATCATGATAAAAATAATCATTATGAAAGCAATGAGAAAGTAGCCACCTACTTTAGACAAGGCCTCATTGCTATGTTTAGCCTGACCCTGGTCTTTATAACGTATACCGGAAAAACGTGACTGCAGTTCTGGCATAATTTCCCGGTCAATTTGCTGGAGGAGCTCAGGTACTGAAGCATAAGGATCTACCGTTTCTGCCTCTACACGTATTTCCCTTGAGCCGTTGTACCGGTTAATCGCTACAGGACCCCTTTCAAGATGATAAGCCACCAGCTCGATCAAAGGATATTCTCCGGAAGGTGTTTTAATCTTCATCTTTTCCATCTGGCCGCGGGTAAGCCGATCCGACTTGGGATAGCGCACCCATACACGGAGCTCATCCCGTCCCTCTTGCAACCGTTGAGCCTGCCCTCCATAAAACCCCCGTCTTACCTGAGTCGCAATATCATTCTCCGTCAGTCCGAGAAAATAAGCTTTTGGTTTTAGATCAAGACGTATCTCTTGTTTCCCCAATGCCACATTCTCTGTTATATCTTTAAGCTGGGGAAGTTCTGTAAGTCTGCCCATCAGATATTCTTTAGCCTCTTCCAGTTCCTCCAGGTTTCGTGACATCAAACCGATAGATACCGGAGATCCCCACCTGCTACGGCCACCAGCAGTAAACTTCCGCGCCTCGGTCACAGGACCGATCTTTTTGCGTACCATATTGGCTATCTTGTGCCCGCTTAAAGGTAAACCTTCCAGATCAACAGGATATACACGAATGTTGCCTGCATGGGCACCTCTTTCCTGGCCCCGGAAAGCATACCCCATCGTCGTACTTACCCGTTCAATGATATTGGTATCACTGTTTAATAGCTGTTTCAAATCTTCATTGACATCCCAGATGACCGACTCAAAACCCTTGAGATAGTCTTTGGTTTGCTGCTCCCCATCACCCGGTGTAAATGCAACATTTACTTCGAAACTGTCAAAATCAACCATTGGAAAAAAGGTGTTCTTAATATGACCGCCAAAATATAAACCGGCCGTGATCAGAATCAAAGCAATCGGAATGGCCACCACCGCATGCCTGTATTTAAGAAGCCAATAAAGCATATAATGATAAATCCGATCTCGCAGCCATATGATAAAACCCTCGAAATATTGCTTAATGCCTCTCTTTTTGGATTGCAGACTTCTGCGATTCAGTACGTGGGGAGAACTGAGATGAGCCGGTAAAACAAAAAATGCTTCAAAAAGACTGAAAAACAAAGCCCCAACCACAACAATCGCCATATGGAACATCATCTCCATGCGGGTACCTCCCAGAAAAAGAAGCGGAGAAAAAGCAATTATCGTTGTGGTTATGGAGGTCAAAACAGCCGGCAGCACTTCCATCGTTCCCTCCACGGCTGCCTTCATCGGACTCATGCCTTTCTCGAAATACAAATAGATATTTTCAGCTATAACAATGCCATCATCAACCAGTATACCAATTACCAGAATCATACCAAACAGGGAGATCATATTGATTGTGATCCCTAACTGGTAAGCCAGAATAAACATAGCCAAAAAACTGAAGGGAATACCAAAGGAGACCCATAAAGACAGCCTGATGCTTAAAAACATAGAGAGTGACAGTACCACCAGTGAAAGACCGATCAATCCATTTTTGGTAAGCAGGTCGAGCCGGCTCTGTAAAATATCAAGAAAAGCCCGCGACATGTCAAGCTGCACACCTTGATTTCTGGCATTAAAGTCTTTAATATACTGATTCGTATATTCCGTGATGGCTACTAGATCTTCTTCCGGTAATTTCTCCACATTGATGGATATGGCCTGCTTACCATTAACCCAGGTTTCGTAGGATGTATCAGCAAACTTTTTTTTCACTTCAGCTACATCGCGGATACGGATAAATCCCCCGTTGGGTGTGCCTCGTAATATAATATTACCCATTGTGTTGGGATCGGTACTTCGGGAACGTAAACGTATGAGCAACTCTTCTTCCTGCGACTTGATCTGACCACCGGAAATATCACGATTATTGGATCGTATGGCTTGCATAATATCACCAAACGTGAGCTTATACCTTAATAATGCTTCTTCTTCAATCTCTACGGACAACTCGGGTTCAGGGAATCCCGAAAGATTGATCTGGCTCATCACACCCGAATTAAAAAAATCCTCTTCGATACGTTGAGCATGATCCTTCAGCGTCATCAGGTCAACTTCCGAATTATCGGTTGGCCGGAGCGACATCCTGACTCCAGGCGAACGCGAGCGCTGTTTAGAGACAATGGGTCGTTCAGCAGCAGAAGGCAATGCGGAAATGCCGTCTACAGCATTTTTTACTTCCATCAACACTTCATCTATCGGATATTGCCCTGTAGTTTCTATCGTAACCCTTGAGCTGTTTTCCATGGATGTCGAGGTGATCTCTTTGATCCCTACAATACCCCTTACAGCTTCTTCTATACGTGCAGTTATCCCCTCTTCCATCTCTTCTGGCGAAGCCCCGGGATAATATACGGAAACCGATATGTAACGACTTTGTCTTTCAGGAAAGAAAGCTTTATGCATATTGAGCAAACTGAACCCGCCGGCAAGAAGAACAAAAGCTATAATCAGATTGGCATATATGGGATATTCTACAAACGTTTCTACTATTCTTCTCATGCTGCTATGGCTTATGGTTGTGGATCTCAACGCGAGTACCTTCCTGTACATTGATTAATGGCTGCATAACAAGCATCTCACCTTCTTTTAAACCCTTAAAAAGAAGCGTTTTCTTATTAACCTTAACAATATCTATTGTGCGCTTATGCAATCGCGCCTCGTTAACAATGAAAACTTCATTGGTATTGAAAACAACATTTCTGGGTATTTCCATAACATCCTCAATGGGTTGGCCGGGGAAAGTAGCCTTCAAATATGCTCCGGCTAACAATGGTTTATCAGCATTGTTCCGAACCCGGATGAATATAGCCTGCGATTGGTTTTCGGCGTCAACAAAAGGACTTTTCCTGACCACTACTCCCTCCCATTGAAAATTTCTTTCTTCATCACGCATAACTGTTCGATCGCCCACTTTTACCCATCTGGCGTCAAAGCGCTCCAGCGGGACTTCCATCTCCAGCATATCGGTCCGAATAGCACGGGCTACCCGTCCACCCATATTGGTATAAGCGCCGGCTTCCAGATAAATATCTGTATATGCTCCGTCAAAAGGAGCTTTTAGTGTATGCCGACTAAGTTGCAGTTCATCTTTCTTTATGCTGTAATACTCACTCAATACATCCCTGCTTGAGAGAAAAATCCTTAGCTGTTCATTTTGTACCTTTGGAAATGAAGGTAAGGATAATTCTAAATTCACAGCATTAAAAAAATCCCGGAAAGTCTGTTCCTGTTCGGGAAAATCAATTGCAAGATCAGGTAGCAGATTGGCCAGGCTGTTCAGAAACCGGCTTTTCCTTGCCTTAAGCGCTAAAGCTGATTCATCGGGGTAAATGGTGAATAACACATCCCCCTTGGAAAAACGACTTCCTTTTTTTAACGAAATATTCGATACGATAATCTTGCCCGAAGCTTCAGCAACAAGATCCAATTGGGCAAAGGAAACCATCCTGCCTGTTCCTTCAACCGGAGATACAACTGTTGTATATTGAACGGGGTCAGCTTTAACATATCTTTTGGCTTCTACCGGTGGACGCATGGGAGGCTCTTCACCCCGTGCAATTAAAAACCTCATTATCCCATACGAGAATGCCACAATAAAAATAAAGGCCCCTACAATGATTATCCTTCGATCAATTTTTTTCATATAACCCTGTAATGAAATTCAATCAGTTCCGATGACGCTCCAATTATCGGAAGGTGCAAATAACATATAATAACTACGCAAACAGCAAAATTATAAAAAAGGTTCTTAACATAAACCATTTTTTTGTATATTGTCTCTAACCAACATGAGACAAAATCCTTTAAAGGTGGTTGCCTATAAAATCAGGTAATTCAGCAAGATAGGGGCAACCACACGCTGCTGAACCATGCCGCAAGGAAACAATGCTACTTCATGGCCACGCTACAAATAACTAAATATGAGAAATTTATATGTAAATCTTTTCGGTAGAATCCAGTCAAAGACCTTTTTACCTCCCCTGGTGTTAAGGCCCTTTATTTTGAGGTATATCATTTATATTGATTTATTTCAATATGTGAAAAATATTCCGTTCCGGGCATTGCCGAACGGCATGGTTGAAATGTTCCTTCATTTGAAGGGTTCAAAGGTTCATGTCATTAAAAAATCATCCCAGTCAAGTTATTCCTGCTTTCTTGCCGGTATTTTTGAATTGGACTATCCCGTTAAAATCAAAATATCCACAACGGAAAACTGCTTTAAAGGGGTCAGCATTACTTTCACTTCCCGGGGGGTAAATAAACTTCTGGGGGTACATCTCAATGAACTTACCAACTGCATCATTGATTTGAAAAGTTTTTGGAAAGAACAAAGCGATCCATTAATGGACCAAATCATACATTCGACCAATGATAAGGAAATCATAAGTATTTTAAACAATTTCTTCCTTGGGAAATTAAATCAAAACAACCGGGTTGACCAAAAAGAAATTTATTGGATCTTGAGAATACTTGAAGGTAAAACAGGCAAGGCGACGGTTGAAGATATGGCCAAATATCTTGATCTCAGCTATAAGTCATTCTACCGAAAATTTCATACCCACCTGGGTCTGTGTCCTAAAACCTATATGAGAATCTTAAGATTTAACAGGGCATGCAGGATGCTTAACAATGATCCCGCTAGAAACTGGGGTGAAATCGTGTATCGGTGTGGATACTATGATCAGGCTCATTTCATCAATGAATTCAAAGCCCTGATGAAAGAATCACCATACCATTTCCTGAATATGACCAAAGGTCAATTCTATCTAAACCGGCCTTTTTGCTTTAAATAGCGTCTGTCTATAAACTCAAGTGTTTGTCTATCCTGTATTAGACATGCGTCAAGTTTTGGGTAGATGCAAGGCCTCGAAAGCAAACGATGTAATCGCCTACTTCGGATTTGCTGATGGCAGGCGATGTATATTTCTTAATTCAATATTCTTACTGTATCTTCGTACTGTCGAAAAAAGAAAAACATGAGCACGCATCACGCTGAAATCATTGCAAACAATCTGCATATACAATCCTGGCAGGTTGAAAACACCCTCACCCTGCTAAACGATGGAGCTACCCTCCCATTTATCAGCCGCTACCGGAAGGAAAGAACCGGAAACCTGAAAGAAACCCAGATCACGCAGATCATAGACCAGCACGAAAAGTTGGTTGAGTTGGAAAAGCGAAAGACAACAATTCTGAAAACCATTGATGAGCAGGGCAAACTCACAGAAGAACTAAAAATTCAAATTCAAGAAGCAGGAAGGATGCAGGAACTGGAAGATCTTTACCTGCCCTATAAACCCAAAAAACGAACCCGTGCTACAAAGGCAAAAGAGAAGGGGCTGGAGCCTTTGGCCTTAATGTTGATGGAACAGCAAATAGAAGATCCTGAGCAGCAAGCAGTCAAATTCCTAAATGAACAAGTGCAAGATACCGCGCAAGCATTTCAGGGTGCCCGTGATATCATCGCCGAATGGATAAATGAAAATGCTCAGGCCAGAGAACGTATCAGAAAGCTTTTTCATCGGGAAGCACTCATTGTGGCTAAAGTAAACAAGGATAAGATGAAGGAAGGACAAAAATACAAAGATTATTTTGACTGGTCGGAATTGATTAGACAATCCCCTTCGCATCGTTTTTTGGCAATCATAAGGGGAGAAGATGAGGGTTTTCTTAAGGTGAAGATCGAACCGGAGAAAGCAGATGCCATAAAAATTTTGGAAAATATTTTTCTCAAATCCATTGATATCTTATCTAAACAGATACAAGCAGCCATTCAGGACAGCTATAAAAGGCTTATGGCTCCTTCCATAGCACATGAAGTAAAAAGCTTTTACAAGGAGAAGGCTGATGATGAAGCCATCAGGGTTTTTGCTGATAACCTGAGGCAACTGTTGCTGGCCCCTCCGCTGGGACCAAAAAGAATAATGGCCATCGACCCAGGTTTCCGAACCGGTTGCAAGCTGGTCTGCCTGGATCAACAGGGCAATCTTGTGTACAATGAAACCATTTATCCGCATAAACCTCAGGAACAAACCCGGAAGGCTGCAAAAAAGATCACAACACTAGCCTCATCCCACAAAATTGAAGCTATAGCCGTCGGCAATGGAACAGCAAGCCGTGAAACAGAAGAATTTATCAGGAAGTTGAAATTCGATCATCCCATCAACTTGTTCATTGTCAGCGAAGATGGTGCTTCAGTCTATTCTGCTTCAAAAGTAGCCCGCGAAGAATTTCCGGAATATGATGTTACCGTTCGTGGCGCAGTTTCTATTGGCCGCCGATTGATAGATCCCCTGGCCGAATTGGTGAAAATTGACCCCAAGTCAATTGGTGTCGGCCAGTATCAACATGATGTAGATCAGAAAAAACTTCAATCCAAACTCGACCAGGTGGTGGAAAGTTGCGTGAACCAGGTTGGTGTGAATATCAATACGGCAAGCAAACATATTCTGACTTACGTTTCAGGATTGGGTTCTCAATTAGCCGGCAATATTATCGAATATAAAAAAACAAACGGTCCGTTTTCCGCCAGGAAAGAAATATTCAACGTTAATCGAATGGGAGAGAAAGCTTTCCAGCAATCTGCCGGTTTTTTGCGAATACCTAAAGCTGATAACCCACTGGATAACACTGCAGTCCATCCGGAAAGCTATCCCATCGTCAAACAAATGGCCCGGGATCTTCATTGCAATCTTTCTGATCTGATACAAAACAAAGCAATGCGTGACCAAATAAAACTGAATACTTATATTACCGATGAAGTTGGCCATCCTACGCTTGAAGACATTTTGAAAGAACTGGAAAAACCCGGACGTGATCCGCGGGAAAAAATCCAAATTTTTGCGTTTGATAGAAACATACGGTCTATTGAGGATCTTAAACCAGATATGATCGTCCCGGGCGTGGTGAACAATATCACCAACTTTGGTTTTTTCGTTGATATAGGGATCAAACACAACGGCCTGGTGCATATCAGCAATATAGCCAATCAGTATGTTTCCAATCCCTCAGAATTTGTCAAATTACACCAGCAAGTCCTTGTTAAAGTGTTAAATGTAGATATTGCAAGAGGAAGAATCCAGCTTAGCCTGAAAGATGCAGGGAATCAATCATAAAAACCGCATATTCTTGTTCATGCATCAAGGCTTTTATGGAAAGGAAGTTAATTTAATGTAAAAATAACATTGAATAATTGTTAATATATAAAAGATTACTTATTTTCGATTTTTAAATTTATCTGAAAATAACCTTCATGAAGATGGAAACACAGGAAAATCAAGATTTAAAGTCTTACAAAAAAGACGGAGAAAAAACTGCCAGCAAAAAAGAAGCGGCTAAGAACAAGGAAGCTTCACAGAAACAAGCTAAATCGAAAAAGGCAAATGGTGCCTCCGCTACCGATGCTTTATCTAAGGAAAAAAATGATGATGATAAAGAAGGCAACCTCTATGATGAAATCAAAAAGTACTCTAAAGAGATTAATAAAACCGTGAAAGCCTTATTAAAAAGCAAGGAAGAAATGGAGGAAGCCCAGAAGTTTAAAGATAAAGCTGAAAAAGAACTGAAGAAAGTAGAAAAAAAAGCAAATAAACACCGGGAAAATCTTCAGGAAGCCAAAAACCATTTTGATGAGAAGGAAAAGCAATACAACGATTTATTGAAAAAAATCGAAAATCAAAAAAAAGTATTGGAACAACTTCAGGAAGTATAGGGAAACTGCATGTGAAACCACCATGCAGCGGCCCATACAACAAGGCAATGAATAAAGCATGCGGGTTCCATGGCGAAGGAAGCACAAGGTTCGATTTTTGAGGTTTTATTTAATTGAATTACAAGCATATAATCAAACTTTATCCGAATGAGATCCTAAACTGGTAAGAAATTGGCTAAAACGGTCGACAAGCTTTTTGAAAAGTATTTGAACAAATTTGAAACCGAATTTCTTAGGTCCATCAATACAAATGATGAAGAGGCCATACATGACCTGCGTGTAGCTATAAAAAAAATACGGGCGTTGTTTCTTTTCTTTAAAGAAGCAGGATATGCTGATATCAAATCGGACTATCCATATCTGAACAAATTAAAGGATGTTTTCAAAAAGGCCGGCAAATTAAGAGAATACCAGATACACAAAAATTTATTGAATGAATACCAGCAACGCCTGGAAAGAAAATTTCCTGGCCTCGACCGGTATATGAATGAAAAGGAAAAAGAAGCACAACAAGCTTACCATGAGTTTATGCCCGGTATAACATTTCGAAAACTTTATCAATCAGCTGATGAACTGCATAAGTCAATTGGCGAAATCTCCCCAAAAAACCTGAACAAAAAACTATACACATTCATCAAATCCCGTGTGGATGAATGCCATGGCTTCATGTATGAACC
>CAYYLT010000047.1:0-15490 GCA_964472385.1 uncultured Bacteroidales bacterium | reverse complement strand
AATTAATCACTGAAATTTGGGGTTTAATCAAATAGATCCTTTTGATCTGTATTATACATGCGTCAAGTTTTGGGCAGATGCAAGGCGTCGAAAGCCCACGACCCAGCAAACCCTGCTTCGGGGCTTTCGCTACGCAGCAGATGCCCAAAAATTGGCGCACCCGGAAAAAATGAATAAAAATATAAATGCTTGAACACAATAAGTAAAATGCTAATATTTTGTTATTTACAAATATTTATTCATTTTTTATGAACAATGCAGGTAAGGTTGCTTTTCAATGGATCTATTTGTATCATTGACATTTAATTTAATACGTATGCCCCGGCTAAAAATACTCGCCCTTCTGGTATTGGCGTTTATGCTTTTTGCATGTAAGCAAAATAAGGAATCGGTTCCTGACCGTTCGCAGGAAATTGACAGCCTGCTAACCGAACTCAGGCCTCTTGACGAGCGCCTGGATACACTGAATATCCGGAAGGTACAATACATTTATGATTCGCTTCAAACTTTTTACGACACCACCGAAATAAGAGATACCCTGATAAAAAGACATCGGCTTTATATGCAATCCCGTAATGTGCTGAATTGGTATGCCAACATCAACAGCGAGATCAATTTTTCCAGAAGTCACCTGAATGCCTTAAAAACACAATTTAAGCGCAATGATATGGTCGACAGTGCGAAACTGCAGGAGCTGAAAAAGGAAAAACAGATCATCGCTTCCATAAAAGAAAGATTCAACGGGGAGTATAAATCTCTCAGAAGGGAAGTCCGGGCGTTGTTGAACCGGCAACCTTATTAACCCATTCATGCATTCATGCATTAATTAACAGCAACCACCATCTGACTATATGGACAAACAGTATATATACGCCGGAATAACCGTTTTTTTCTGGTCCACCATCGCCACTGCCTTTAAAATTTCGCTTCATTACGTCAACTATATTGAACTGGTCCTTTACTGCACCCTTACCACCAACCTCATCTTTTTCATCATTCTGCTTTTCCAAAAAAGACTCAAAGCGGTTTTCAGGATCAAGAAAAGACATTATATTAACTCCCTGATTTTGGGATTTCTGAATCCTTTTTTATACTATCTTGTGCTTTTCAAGGCTTATGCTTTGCTTCCCGCCCAGATAGCGCAGCCGCTAAATTATACATGGCCTGTTGTGCTGACGTTTTTGTCTTTACCCGTACTCGGCCAACGCGTTACCGGAAAAAACATTCTTGCCTTGTTGATAAGTTTTTTGGGCGTTTATCTGATCTCTTCAGAAGGAACACCCTTCAATCCGGTCTTTGCCGAACCACTGGGCGTGTTCCTGGCCGTTGGCAGCTCGCTGGTGTGGGCTTCCTATTGGCTGATCAATATGAAAGATCAGCGGGAAGAGATCACAAAGCTGTTTCTGAATTTTCTGTTCTCCCTGATGTTTATCATCCCTTTCTGGCTTGTGTTCACCGAGCCCCGCCTGCCACCCCTGCATGGCATGCTCGCTTCTGCATATTCCGGCGCATTCGAGATGGGTATAACCTTCATCCTGTGGCTTAAAGCATTGAAATATGCAAAATCGACAGCAGTTGTCAGCAATTTTATTTACCTCGCCCCGTTTTTTTCATTGATATTTATTCACTTCATTTTGGGTGAAAAGATCTATATAACAACCATTGCCGGGCTCATACTGATTGTGTCCGGAATCATTTATCAGGAAATCCATAAATTTACATCTTATGAAACATAAATTGTATTTTCTACCCTTAATATTGCTGTTGATGCTTACTTATAGCGCTTGTGAAAAAGACGAAGTAACAAAACCTGATGATAATGAAGAAGAAAAAGAACAGCAGCAGGATCCCCAAACTAATTCGTTAAATGTTGCATTTTACGATCTTATGCAGGAGTGGTATCTCTGGTATGACCAAATGCCGGAAATCAAACCCGACAGTTTTTCCAATCCCTCATCACTCCTGAAAGCCATCCGCTATAAGGAGGATATCTGGAGTTATATCACAACTTTTCAGGCCTTTACCCAATATTATGAGCAAGGCGCTTACATTGGATATGGTTTTAGTTACAGATGGGATGAGACCGATAGCTTGCGGATCACTTTTGTTTTTGAAGATTCCCCATTAGCTGAAGAAAATATTCAAAGGGGATGGGTGATCACCAGGATCAATGGAAATGAGATCCAACCCGCGGATAACATCAATGGCATATTGGGGAATGATGAGATTGGTGTGGAAAATACATTTGAATTTTCCAAAAACGGCCATACGGTAACTTCCACTTTTGCCAAAGAGGAGATATCCATGAACACTGTTTTGATGGACACTGTGCTCCAGGCGAATGATAAGCAGGTTGGTTATTTTGTTTTGAAAAGTTTTATCAACAAAACCCCTGATGAGCTCAAGGCGGTATTTGAAGATTTTGCAAGCAAGAAGATTGATGAGCTGGTCGTTGATCTGAGATACAATGGAGGAGGCACGCTGCAGGGCTCCAGAATTTTGGCTGAATATATCCTAAACGATGAAGATATGGGCAAGACCTTTGTTAAGATCAGCCACAACGATAAGAAGACGGAGGAGGATTCCCTCCATGTATTTAGTGAAGATCCCTTAAACATTTCGTTGGGCCTCGAGCGGGTATATTTTATCACCACGCAGGCTACAGCCTCTGCCAGCGAGGCATTGATCAACGGTTTGGATCCTTATCTGGATGTCAAGCTTATCGGGCAAGCGACATATGGTAAGCCGGTAGGGATGTATGCTTTTTCGGATAATAACCAGCAATTTGCTTTTGTGCCCGTCTGCTTTGAGCTTGAAAACGCAGCGGGTGTAGCGGATTATTATGACGGATTGCCTGTGGACGTTGCTACAGAAGATGACATTACAGAGCCTTTCGGCAGTTCTCAGGAAAAATCTCTTTATCAGGCACTTTACCATATTGAAAATGGTTCCTTTGATCAGCGTAAGGCCGGATACCGCATGATACCAGAGAACAAAGTTGAATACAGGAGCCTGGAAGACGAGATCGGCGCCCAATAAATCATATGTGCATGACCATTTTGGGAATTGATCCGGGTACCACCATCATGGGCTACGGGTTGATCAAACAATCCGGAAGCAGTCCGGTTCTGCTTCATCTTGGAGTCATTGAGCTTTATAAGATGGAAGACCACTATGACCGTCTGAAAAAGATCTTCAACCGGGTATTGCAGATCATAGATGAGTACAAACCCGAAGAGATGGCCCTGGAAGCGCCCTTTTATGGAAAGAATATTCAGTCTATGCTCAAGCTCGGCAGGGCCCAGGGTTTTGCCATGTCAGCAGCCCTGCACCGTTCCCTGCCCATATATGAATATGCGCCCCGCAAGATCAAACAATCCATTACCGGCAATGGCAATGCGTCCAAAGAACAGGTAGCCCACATGTTGAAAAACATCCTGAATCTCCGGGAACTTCCTAAAAATTTAGATGCTACCGACGGGCTGGCTGCCGCCTTATGTCATTTTTACAACTGCAACAGCCCCCTCAAGGGCAAAGGACAGGAAAGCTGGAAGGCATTCATTAAAAAGCATCCCGGCCGGTTAAAAGGCTAAACACCTTTTCAAAAAAGGATTTTTGAGGTTCCGGATGTTCATATAGTGGTAGGCCTGCGCCCCAAAACCGGTAAAAAATTGCACTTTATCCGGCATGGCCAGATTGCCGAAGTTAAGCGTAAGGTTTTTTTCGGCATGATGTCTGATGAAATGATCCACTAACAATTCCATGGCACGGAGCTCAACACCTTCATGGGAAACACCCGAAAATAAAACATTGGCCTTCCTGTTGGATTTTAAAAATAGCACCGCGGCACAAAGGGTATTGGCAGGCGTGTAGGCTGCATAAAGCTCTCCCACCCTATGATTCGTAACAAATGCAATGATCTTACGCAATTGGCTTACGATGTTCTTATTCAACCTGCAGGAGGGGATCACCCGGTATTGCAACAAAAACTCAATAAAGTCATTGGGCACCATGCCGGTAATGATGCTTACACGTTTTTCTTCCGCATGTTTTATACCCTGGCGGATAGCAGCACTGTATGCATCCCGGATAAGATCATAACTTCTGATCAGGTCGAATTCATAGTTGCTGTGGCTGCGCTGACGGCAGACCCCCGCATCAATGGTGTTATACTTGTTTAAATTGATGCTGAAAAACCTGTACCTGCTCTTTGTCGCTTCAATGAATGCATTGACAAGCGATTTATCCGATATAGCCGTAGAAAAAACACCAAGCTGGTTGGCCAGGATGCTGGTACCGATATACTTTATTCCGGCATGCTTATTGATCAGCAGGGGCATGACCGACCGGTAGTTATTGTGCACAATAGCCTCCCATTGGTCGCTCAGTATATCCAGGTACCAGGAAAAAGCATATATATTGCCATTATAGGCATTATTGATGCAATTGTCCCATTTAACAACATTGATTTCATTGTTCTTGAGATGCCTAATTCTTTGAACGGAAGCCTTCACCTGTACGATAATTTATTCAAATTTGTCCTATTTATTGGCTATTCAACAATATAATTCAGGTACTGTGCATAAGATACTTACAGCAATCCTTCATCTGCATAGCTGTAATAGTGGTTATCACCCACAATAATATGATCCAATACCTGAATGTCGAGATAAGCCGAAGCATTTTTAAGCTTTTGTGTTATGTTGGTATCTGCCTTACTGGGTTTGATGTTCCCCGAGGGATGATTATGGCACAGCACAATGCCCGAAGCAAGCTTTTCAAGGGCTTGTTTCAGGATGATCTTCACATCGGTAACGGTACCGGAGACACCGCCCTGACTGATCTTCTGCTCATCGATAATGATGTTGGCGCGGTTAAGGTACATCACCCAAAATTCTTCGTGGGGCAGATCCATGAGTTTAGGCTGGAAACGTTCAAAAACCTCCCTGCTTGCGGTTATTCTTTTTTTATTCATGATACCCGAAAGCTTGCGACGTTTGCCAAGTTCCAGGGCAGCAGCTATGGTTATGGCCTTGGCTTCACCAATACCCTTGTATCTTTGCAGATCATAAAGGGTTAATTTTCCCATTTCATTGAGGTTGTTATCCACGCCTTTAAGAATGCGTTTGGACAGCTCAACGGCTGTTTCATTTTTATTCCCCGAACCGATTAACAGGGCGATGATCTCAGCATCCGAAAGTACGGAAACACCATTTTTGATCAGCTTCTCCCTGGGCCGGTCCTCTACAGCCCAGTCTTTGATGCTTAATTTCGTCTTGTACTCCATATATATAATATGCCCGGTAAAATCAACGGAAAGTTATAAAATTTGATTGAATATCACCAATCCGAACCGGGTTTATTTCGTGTTTATCTATAAAGTCAGATACGCGTTACAAAGCCGTGTCCGGGATGTTCGCCGCTAAGGCTTGCGTATTGCACTTAATGTTTTCCTTTTTCTTTATTTTTAAAATATTGATAGATCTGCCAGTCATAGTAATCCATATTCATCTCTTCCATCTCTTCTTCAATTTCCCAGTCATATTTTTTCCTTTGGGGGCCCCTGTTTTTATAATACAATGCCATAGCCACACCTGCCATAGCTCCGAAAAGGTGTCCTTCCCAGGAAATTTTGGCATCCAGAGGCAGCACCCCCCATATCATGCCCCCATAGAGAAACACCACCAGCAGGGACAAAGCCATAAGCCGCGTATGTTTACGGATGATACCACTAAAAAAATGAAAAGAAGCCAGACCATAGATCACCCCGCTGGCCCCGATGTGATAAGCTTCACGTCCGCCAAGCCAGAGCATGATACCGGAAAGAAAATAGATGATCAGAAAAACCTTCAGGGCGATGGTATCATAAAAATAAAACAAACCGACGCCCAGAACAAGCAGGGGTACGGTATTGGTCATAAGGTGCCGGAGGTCACCGTGGATAAGCGGGCCGGTCAAAATACCGACCAAACCGTCTGTTTCCAACGGAAAAATGCCGTAACGGGAAAAATCGGCATCAAGCAGGATCTCCGACAGTTTGACCATCCATATAACGATCACAAACAAAGAAGGAAAGATCAGGCTGTAATAAAACTTTTTCTTTTCCAGTTTTTCTTGCTCTGCCATAGCAGCCTATATTAACCGGTTTTTTATTTCAAATATAATAAAAATTGCGCATTTATCCTGTATTATTCATGCTTCAGGTTTTGGGCAGATGCAAGGCGTCGAAAGCCCACGGCGCAGTCGCCTGCTTCGGGTTTGCTGAAAAACACAAAAAATGCCAAAAATTTTGGCACATCCAGAAACTCCCGATAAACCTATCTAATCATTTGCCTGTGAGTTGTTTATGGCCAATAAAGTTCACAGTCGTTTCATTTTTATGAATAACACCGGTTATATCATCTCTTGACAATCATACGTTAATCCCATGAAGGGTATTCGTCAAAAAAGGATAAAAATATTATACCTTTGCAGTAAATATATGTTAGCCTGTATCATGCATGCGTCAGGTTCTGGGTAGATGCAAAGCGTTGAAAGCCCACGACATAGCCGCCTGCTTCGGGGCTTTCGCAACGCACCAGATGCCCAAAAATTGGCGCACCCGGAAACAATGAAGAACAATAAAAATTTTGAATACAATAAGTAAATTACTAATATTCTTTTGTTTATGAATTATTTTTCCATTTTTTATGAATAATACAGGTTAGGAGTTTAAAATATATGCTGGAAAAAAAAGAATTCCATGCTGAAAGGGTTGTTCTTGTGGGTATTGTGAATCATGAGCAGGATGAAAAGAAGGTAAAGGAATATTTGGATGAGCTGGCTTTTTTGGCAAAAACAGCAGGAGCCGAGCCGGTAAAACAATTCACACAAAATTTGCACAAACCCAATCCCAAAACCTTCATCGGTTCGGGGAAGCTAAACGAGATCAAGGCATTTAACCACGATAACAAGGTGGATACGGTAATTTTTGATGAAGAGCTAACACCGACCCAGTTGCGTAATGTAGAGAAACAGTTGAATGCCAAAATCATGGACCGGGCGAATTTGATACTGGATATATTCGCCAAACGTGCCCAGACAGCCCATGCCAAAACGCAGGTAGAACTTGCCCAGTATGAATATCTGCTGCCCCGGTTAACGGGTATGTGGACGCACCTGGAAAGGCAACGGGGCGGTATTGGCACCCGCGGACCGGGGGAACGTGAGATTGAGACTGACAGAAGGATCGTTCGCGATAAAATCACGCGGCTGAAACAACAGTTGGCCAAAATAGACAAGCAAAAAGCCACCCAGCGTAAAAATCGCGGTAAGCTGGTACGTGTAGCCCTGGTAGGTTATACCAATGTGGGTAAATCTACCCTGATGAATGTCCTGAGCAAGTCGGAAGTGTTTGAAGAGGATAAGCTCTTTGCCACCCTGGATACCACGGTCCGGAAAGTGGCCATCAAGAACCTGCCCTTTTTGGTTTCCGATACGGTAGGGTTTATCCGTAAACTGCCCCACAGCCTGGTAGAATCTTTTAAATCAACACTGGATGAAGTGCGCGAAGCCGATATACTATTGCATGTGGTGGATGTCAGTCATCCCGGATTTCAGGAACAAATGCAGGTGGTCAACCAAACCCTTCACGAAATTGGTGCCGGTGATACACCAACTTTCGTGGTTTTTAACAAAATCGACCTCTGCGAGAACGGTAACCCGGAAAATGATCCCCACGATGCCGATGAAAGGATTAAGGCTTATAATGAATTAAAAGAAAGCTGGATAGCTAAATCCAACCAATCATGTGTGTTTATTTCGGCCGGAAACAAAACCAATATCCAGCAACTGAAGGAAAACCTGTATGAAAAAGTAAAAAATATTCATGTTCAGCGTTATCCTTACAACGATTTTCTTTTCTGAACCCCGGATTTCATAGAAAAGAGCGGATATCCACAAATTTTTCAGCAAACCCTGAGCAATTCATATACAGCGCATTTATGACGGAAAATTCAACCATAGCTTTTGTCAACGCTAATATCCCCTGGGGAGGAGGAGAGAAATGGCATTTTGAGATGGCCACAAAGCTTTATGAAAAGGGGCGTTCAATTTTTTTTATCGTGCACCCCCGGAGCAAATTGCTGGAAAAGGTACAGGATAAGGATCTGCCCTATGCAGCGTTGCCTGTCGGCAACCTCAGCTTTCTCAATCCCTTTTTGATCCGGAAGATGGCAAATATTTTCCGTGCGCACCGGGTACATTCGGTGATATTGAACCTGCCTTCCGATGTCAAGGCTGCCGGACCTGCTGCCCGGATGGCCGGAGTAAAAAAGATCATTTACAGGCGGGGTACAGCCCTGGCGGTAAACAACAATTTTTACAACCGCTATTTGTTTCAAAAGGTGCTCACCCATCTGGTTACCAATTCGCAGGAAACCAAAACGCTGCTATTAAAAGAAAATGCCCGGCTGATCAACAAAACCAAAATCCGGGTCATCTATAACGGACTGGATTTTCATGAATTTGACAGCCGCCCTGTGAAAACCATCTGTACCGGGCAGGACGATGAGCTTGTGCTGGGCAATGCCGGAAGATTTGTCGAGCAAAAAGGCCAGCGGTTCCTGGTTCAGATTGCCAAACGCCTGAAAGAAAATGATGTTCCTTTTCGCATGCTCCTGGCCGGAGAAGGCAAATTAAAAGCTTCGATCATTGAGATGGCCAAGCGCGAAGGGGTCGAAGACAGGATGATCTTTACGGGATTCATTTCAGATATCAAAAGTTTCATGGCCTCCATCGATGTCTTTCTGCTAACCTCCTTGTGGGAGGGTTTTGGCTATGTTATTTTAGAAGCCATGGCCGGAGAGAAACCCGTTATCGCTTTCAATGTCAGCAGCAACCCTGAGATCATCGAAGACGGGGAAAACGGCTATTTGGTTCCTTTCGGCGATACTGAATCTTTCACCCGGCGCATCATATCGCTGAGTCAGGATGAGCGCCTGAGGGAAAAGATGGGCCGTCAGGCCCGAAATCTTGTGGAGAGCCATTTTCACCTCGCAAAAACGGTAAAGCAGATAGAACAGCTTATTGATGAAGCGTGAAAACCCGCCTTCGCAGCCGGTCAGGGCCGGAAGATCAGACCGCGAAAGGAGCCGGCCATGGAGGAAAAAAAGGACGGTTATGCTTATTGCCCGGGTTCACTCAAACATCTGCATGTCATGCAGTTTTTTATAAATGCCTTCCTGCTCAATAAGCTGGTTGTGCGTTCCGGTTTCCCAAATGGTGCCCTGATGGAGCACGGCGATCTTATCGGCTTCCCTGACAGTAGAAAGCCTGTGGGCAATAATGACGGAAGTGCGGTTATGCATGAGCCGGTACAGGGCATCCTGAACAAGCTTCTCGGATTCGGTATCCAATGAACTGGTAGCCTCATCCAGGATCAGAATGGGCGGGTTCTTCAGTATGGCCCGCGCAATGGTAAGACGTTGCTTCTGTCCCCCCGAGAGTTTGCTCCCCTGATCGCCAATGTTGGTCTGATAGCCCTCCTCCAGCTCCATGATAAATTCATGGGCATTGGCTACCCGCGCTGCCTCTTCCACCTCCTCCGGGCTTACCGCTTTCCGTGCAAAAGCTATATTGTTATAGACCGTATCGTTAAACAGTATCGAATCCTGGGTCACCAACCCAATAAGCTCGCGCAGATCGCGCACTTTTAAATCCTTAATGGAAAGGTCATCAATCAGTATCTCCCCGGCATTGACGTCGTAAAACCGGGGCAGCAGACTAACCAGTGTCGACTTGCCGGAGCCCGACTGGCCTACCAGGGCTACCGTCTGCCCTTTACGGATATCCAAATTGATATGGCTTAGCACATAATCCTGATGATACCGGAAAGCAACCTCCCTGTAGCGGATCAAATCATTAAAATGCTCAATCCCTTTGGCATCTTTCTTCTCTGTTACAGTCTCTGTGGCATTTAATAAGCTCTCTATTCTGTCGAAGGAAGCCAGCCCCTTCTTGACATTGTAATAGTAATTGGAGATCACCTTGGACGGCTGGATGATCTGGGAAAAGATGATCAGATAGGTAATAAAAGCTTCCGGTGACAATCCGCCGGATGCCGGGCTCAATACCTGCAAGCCGCCATACCACATGATCACAACAATAGCCGAGGTAGAAAGAAATTCACTGAAGGGATTGGCCAGCACCCTTTTTCTAAGGATCTTATTCATAATACGGGTATATTGCTGATTTTCCCCCCGGAATTTTTCCCGGCTACGGTCTTCGGCATTGAACGCTTTGATGATCCTCAACCCGAAGATGGTCTCTTCAAGCAGGGATAACAGCGCTCCCAGCTTATTCTGCCCTTTAATGGAAGCTTTTTTCAGGTTCTTCCCCACCACGCTGATCACATAACCGCTTATGGGGATAAGTATCAATACAAAAAAAGTCAGCTTATAGCTCATGATAAAAAGGGCAAAGACATAAATAATGATTTGTATGGGCGCTTTAACAAACTGCCGCAGCGGTCTGATGGTGGTATTTGCAAGCTCCTGCACGTCGCCGGTGGCTTTCAGCAAAATATCCCCCCGGCGTTCTTCTGCGTAATAGGCTATAGACAGACTGGTGATCTTAACATACAGTTTATTCCGGATATCGCGGATCACACCGTTGATGAGGGGTACGATGGTATAGCTGCCCAGATAATTGAAGGAAGACTTCAGCAGCACCAGGCCTACCACCAAAAAACTAACGTATATCAGGGCCATTTCCGGCCCCCGCTCCAAAATAATCTGACTCACCAGGTAATTGAAATTGTGCTGGATGACATCGGCTTTGAGTTGAAAAGGGACAGGCTCCGTTACGGTTGTTTTCTGATCAAACAAGATTTTTAAGAACGGGATGGCCATTGCGAAAGAAAACAGCGAAAAAAACGTGCCCATCAGGTTCAAAAAAACGCCCGCTACGGCATTTTTCCAGTAGGGGATGATGTATCCAAAAAGTTTCCTGATATACATGGATAAATTAAATTACAGGCCAACGCCATTGCATGATTTCATCATCTGTGACCGGATTTTTATTGTTGAAGCTAACCGTCAGCCATGACAGAAAAACGGCCATGCCGCAAATTATCCGGGGGGCAAAATTACGCAAATTAACCTGGAATATGCAAAAGAAATGACACGCATGAATTGGTCGGCCGATGGCAACTGGCCTTTGGCCGTTCGCCGTTGGCCTTTGGCAAGGCCATAACCAAATGTTGGCAGAAATTCGTATTTACCCATTTTTGCATTCAACCGCTTCAAACCCTTATCAAACGCTTATCAAACCCGCAAACATTCAAGCATTGACCTACCTGTTTCCCAAATCCGGATCAAAACCAAAGGTACAGGAATAATCTACCCCGGAGATAAAAAACCCAAAATATCTTGGTGGTTAGAAGAAACTTTTATAGTTTTGCACACCGCAAACAAAATTAAAGCATTAGGATCATGTATGCAATTGTAGAGATAGGAGGCTTACAATACAAGGTGGAAAAAAACAAGAAGTATTTTGTCAACCGGCTGGATCAGGAAGAAGGATCATCAGTGGAATTTGACAATGTACTGCTGGTTGACAACGATGGTGACGTAAAGGTAGGCAAACCCAGTGTGGACGGTGCCAAAATATCAGCCAAAGTTGTTTCACATGCTAAAGCCGACAAAAAAATCGTTTTTAAAAAGAAAAAACGTACGGGCTACCGCGTGAAAAACGGTCACAGGCAGCCGTTAACGCAGATACAGGTTGAGGAAATTGTAGCTTAATCATTAAAATATTGACCTATGGCACATAAGAAAGGAATGGGAAGTACCCGCAACGGCCGCGATTCTGAAAGCAAACGGCTTGGCGTTAAACTATACGGCGGGCAGAAAGCCAAAGCGGGTAACATCCTGGTCAGACAACGCGGAACAAAACATTATCCCGGAAATAACGTAGGCATAGGAAAGGATCATACGCTTTTTGCCCTTATCGACGGAAATGTGGAGTTCAGAAAAAGAAAAAACCGTTCTTACGTTTCGGTTTTACCTGCTGAAAAATAAAAGAAATCACAAGGCATTATGGTTTATTTCTCCTGTATTCGTTATGCTATAGCGATACAGGAGTTTTTTTATTTTTATCAACCCTAAATGTTTTAACATGCTCTCATTGCCGTACATTCGTGAAAACAGCGATTATATCATCGAAAGGCTGAAAACCCGTAACGGGGATTTTAGCGGGATCATTGATAAACTAAAAAAACTGGATGAGGAACGGCGGTCGGTGCAACAGGAGGTCAATGCCGGCCAGTCGGAGCTCAACACCCTTTCCAAAAAGATCGGCCAGCTATACAAGGAGGGCAAGCAAGACAAAGCTGAGCAGGCAAAAACACGAAATACGGAATTGAAGCAGGATATACGGCAACTGCAGGAGCGGCTGAATGAGATTGAGACCGAGATAGGCAACCTGCTGGTGCAGATACCCAACGTCCCCCACCCATCGGTTATACAGGGTAAAGGAGAAGAGGACAACCAGTTGTTGCGATCGGGCCCTACCCCGCCGGCGCTGGATAAGGATGCGCTACCCCATTGGGAGCTGGGCAAAAAATATGATATCCTGGATTTTGAAGTGGGTAATAAGCTTACCGGACGCGGTTTTCCTGTATATAAAGGTCAGGGCGCCAGACTGCAAAGGGCGATGATCAATTATTTTCTGGATAAAGCCCGGGAAGAAGGATATACCGAGGTGTTACCCCCGCTTATGGTTAATGAGGACAGTGCCTTTGCCACCGGCCAGCTCCCTGACAAGGAAGAGCAGATGTATGCAGTGCCTGTCGATAATTTATACCTGATACCTACGGCAGAAGTACCTGTCACCAATATCTACCGCGATACCATTGTGGATGAGCAGGAACTGCCCGTCCGGATGACAGCCTATACCCCTTGCTTCCGCAGGGAAGCCGGGTCATGGGGAAAAGAGGTGCGGGGCCTCAACCGCCTGCATCAGTTTGATAAGGTGGAGATTGTACAGATCGACCACCCCGACCGTTCCTACGATACCCTCGAAATGATGACCTCTTATGTGGAAAGCCTGCTCCAGGCACTTAACATGCCCTACCGTATCATGCGCCTTTGTGGCGGTGACCTTGGATTCGCCGCTGCCCTGACCTACGACTTTGAAGTATATGCTGCTGCCCAGCAAAAATGGCTCGAAGTGAGCTCTGTGTCCAACTTCGAAGCCTACCAGGCTAACCGCCTTAAGCTCCGCTTCCGCAAGGAAGGAATGAAAAAACCCCAACTAGCGCATACCCTGAATGGCAGCGCCCTGGCCCTGCCCCGCCTGATGGCAGCCATACTGGAAAACGGCCAGCGCCCTGAAGGTATCTATATCCCGGAACCTTTGCAAGCCTATACCGGGTTTGAATATATCCAATCTAACGCATAAAAAGCACCCCGATTCTCACATTAGTTGGCAATTGGCAGCTTACTATATGGCAGAACCAAATGAAAGGGAAGTAGATGTAGCAAATAAGTTGGCAGTTGGCAAAAACCCATGCACATGCAGCAGAAAACCAAAAACCACCAGCTCATTCATACATTCATAAATTCTCACATTGAAGCGTTCTCACATTCTCGCATTATAAGAACCAACAGCACCAAAGTATGATCATCCAAAAACCAGCAGCTCATTCAAACTTTCAAACACGCAAACTCCTGTCAAACTTTCAACTACCCCACAATGCGATCAGGCTCCAGCGGGTAGCGAAAAAAATCAAAATCCTCCCGGTAAAAATGCTCCACATGTTTTTTGGTCTCCAGGTCATAATACTCCTGTATCCTTGATCGCATTGACTGATTAAGATGCTTCAAACCAATTTCGGGAAGTTCCAGTTGCTGAAGTACGGCATTGAAGTCCTCCTGGAGGTTTTCGAAGCTTCCGCAGAAATCCAGCTTCACATTTTCTACCCACCGCACCTGGGGGTTGCAACTGCTCAGGCCTGCACTGTTGAACAAACCGATGGGCCGGGGTTTCTCCCGGCTTATATAACGTATGAATGCCGGGAAAGTTAAATCACTGGTAAATGCTCCTTTAAAATATTCATAAAGGGATATAGCGCGGTCATAGGGGTTCCGGGAGAAACAAAATTTGAGGGCTTTGTGGTGAAAAGATGTTGAAATGTAGCCAGCCTCTACCAACGCTGCATAATCCATATGTCCGAAGGTAACCAGTCCGCGTTGGGAAAACCGGTATTTGACGCGGGCCGGTTTTTTGGCTTTAAGGCACCCATACCTTTTCAAGGTTTTGTATATGCTGGTACCCGCATTTTTGGGTATCCAGATAAATACGGCATCGTGATTTTTGCGGTTTTGCAAAAAATGTATCATTTTCGCTAGATGGGAGTAATTAAGAAGATCTTTCCCGATATCTTCAATCCATTTCATAAGGTAGGCGTCGAAAGGTTTATTATCTTTGCAAAGCTAATGCAATTATACAAAAAATGCCAATGCAGCGGATACGCTGCAACCGGAAGGGCCGGCAAAAGGCTTTTCTCGTTGCAGGCATCCTGTATTTCGATCATCCAACGCTTTATTTCCAAGCTATGCGATCCATCATTGCCAATGTAAGACAGGAGCTCAAAAAAAAGTACCACCGTTATCTCGGCCCTTACCGTGATGTGGTGGTAGTGTCCTATCCCAAATCGGGCCGTACCTGGTTAAGGGTTATGCTGAATGACCTGGGCATCATCCCATCGTATGAGCACAACGGCTCGCAGAATGCCCGGGGCTTGCCTTACCAGGACTTACCGGACGACAAATCGGCCTACAGCGGCAAGCGGGTACTGTTTATGGTTCGTGATCCGAGAGACACCGTGGTATCGGCCTATTTCCAGATGACCAAAAGACACCAGGCTTTTGAGGGTTCCATGGCGGAATTTATCCGGGATGACCGCTACGGTATCAAGAAGGTATTGCGGTTTCATGAGATATGGTATAACAACCGCCAGGTACCTGTTGATTTTAAGATGATCCGGTATGAAGATCTTCACCGGGCGCCGTTGGAGACCATGGAAGGGGTACTGGATTTTTTTGACGGAAAAAAGCGGCATTACAAAAAACTTCAACAAGTCATTGATTTGTATCAGTTTAATAACATGCACCGGCTGGAGCAGCAGGGATATTTCAACCACAAGTTTAAAGGCGTGCTCCGGCCGGGGGATGCCAATGACCAGGAGTCCTACAAAACCCGCAAAGGTAAGGTCGGCGGGTTTTATGCCTATTTTAGTGAGGAAGACCTGGCCTACTGCAAAGCTGTAATGCAGGAAAATCCAAATCCATTTTATTCAGGGGAGATCGCTTAACTGCTGCCCTCAGCTACGGTTTTGGAAACGAATGCGTCAATGCGTCTATGTGCTATCGCGTTCATTGAGTCGCTTTTTAAATGAGTCGCTTTTTAAATGAGTCACTTGTCACTTGTCACTTTTAACTTGTCACTT
>CAYYLT010000046.1:0-15568 GCA_964472385.1 uncultured Bacteroidales bacterium | reverse complement strand
CAGAAAAGCTCCGGAAAAAACACTCCGGAGGCTTTGAATTCTCGGGTTCATTTGGATACGATTGAAAAAACAAACCAAAAAATAGCCATGGTACCTGATTTTTCCTTCATCTGGAATGTTCATACCAGTGCCCTGCTTTCCTACTAAACCCCAAAGTCATCAAGATCAATCACTTCCTGAGGAACTCCCAAATTGTATAACATGTCCTGAACAGCATCGTTCATAACGGGTGGGCCGCAAAGATAATACTCTATTTCTTCAGGTTCTTCCAGGGTGCTCAAATATTGATCGTAAACCACCTGATGGATAAAGCCAACCGGCCCATCCCAATTGTCACGCTCCTTGGGTTCAGAAAGCGCAATATGAAAAGAAAAGTTAGGAAATTGCGCTTCCAGCTCCCGAAAATCATCCTCATAAAAAATTTCCCTTTTAGAGCGTGCCCCATACCAGTATGATACTTTTCTGTTGGTTTTCAAAGTTTTAAAAAGATGAAAGATATGACCGCGCAGCGGCGCCATGCCAGCACCGCCTCCTATATACACCATCTCCCTTTCAGTGTGCTTAATGAAAAAATCCCCGAACGGACCGGATAAGGACACTTTATCACCTGGCTTTCTGGAGAACACATATGAAGAGCAAATTCCGGGATTGACATTCATAAACCGTCCCTTGGAACGATCCCAGGGTGGGGTAGCGATTCTAACGTTCAGTTTGATGATCTGACCTTCGGCTGGATGGTTGGCCATAGAGTAAGCCCTGAAAGTATCCTCATTGTTTTTCATTTTGAGCTCCCATAGTCCGAAGCGGTCCCATTCATCCTTGAATTCTTCTTCCACCTCAATATCACTGGAGAAGTCAACTTCGACTTTAGGGACGTCGAGTTGAATGTACCCGCCGGGTTCAAATTTCATCTTTTCCCCTTCAGGAAGTTTAACGACAAATTCCTTAATCAAGGTAGCAACATTTTTATTCGAGACCACCTCACATTCGTACTTTTTGATATCCATCACCTCAGGCGGGACTTTGAGGTTCATATCATTTCTTATCTTCACCTGACATCCCAAGCGCCAGTTTTCCAGCTCCTCCTTCCGGGTAAAAAATCCTTTTTCAGTAGGCAGTATGCTACCCGCCCCTTCTAAAATCCGGCATTTACACAAACCACTTGTCCCCTCCCCGCCACAAGCAGAGGGCAAATAAACTCCCTGGTTCGAAAGAGCAGAAAGGACTGTTTGCCCTGGTTCTACTGTAAATTCCTTATCATTAACCTCTAGAGTAACATTTCCCTGTGGGGTAAGTTTTTTCCTGGCATAAAGCAATATAAGCACCAAAGCAAGGATGATCACAAGAAAAACAGCTATACTCAGTAAGATTATTGTTGTATTGGATGTCAGTAAGACCATTTGTTTTTATGTTTTAACAATCGCTTAACACGTATTATTCATGCTTCCGGTTAAAATTTGATACCCATAAACCCCATAAAAGCAATTCCCATCAAACCTGTGATGATAAAGGTAATGCCCAGGCCTCTTAGCGGTGCTGGCACATTGGAATACCGTACTTTTTCACGAATGGCTGCAATCCCGATAATTGCCAGAAACCATCCGACACCTGATCCCAATCCGAAAACTGTAGCTTCAGCCAGTGTATTATAGGCTCTTTCCTGCATAAACAAGGAACCACCAAGAATAGAGCAATTTACTGCTATTAAAGGCAGAAAGATGCCCAGATTGCTGTAGAGGGTAGGTGAAAACCGCTCTATAATCATCTCAACCAATTGAACCATAGAAGCAATAACAGCAATGAACAGTATAAAACTTAGAAAGCTAAGATCTACATCTGCATAGGCAGGACTTATCCAGGTCAAAGCCCCCTCCATTAATACATAATTTTGAATCAGATAATTTATGGGTACAGTAATACCCAACACAAATATCACTGCCAACCCAAGACCTGTAGATGTTTTAACAGTTTTAGAAACAGCAAGGTAGGAGCACATTCCCAGGAAATAGGCAAATATCATGTTGTCTACAAAGATGGATTTGACGAATATATTGACTAAGTTTTCCATTGTTGCATGATTTTAGGTTTGACGCTCTTCAATGAGATTACGGTTTTTATAACGTTGTATCCAGATGATGATGCCAACGGTTATCAGAGCCATCGGGGGTAAAATAAATAAACCGTTGTTCTCATATCCTAAGGTATAGATACCTTCCGGCATTACCTGATAACCCCATATGGTACCCGAACCGAATAGCTCTCTTACAAATCCTACGACAACCAAAATAATGCCATAGCCGGCGGCATTGCCAACACCATCTAAAAAAGCGGGCCAGGGCCTGTTGCTCAATGCAAAAGCCTCCAAGCGACCCATGATAATGCAGTTTGTTATGATCAATCCGACAAACACCGACAATTGTTTGCTTACATCATAGGCAAAAGCTTGCAGGAATTCATCAACCAAGATGACCAGCGAAGCGATTACGGTTAACTGAACAATAATTCGTATTCTGGGCGGGATCTTGGTGCGCAGAAGCGAGACAACAACATTCGAAACTGCCATGACAAAAACAACTGAAAGAGCCATGACAACAGATGGCTCAAGCTTGACAGTTATGGCAAGGGCAGAACAGATCCCCAATACCTGCACAGTAATAGGGTTAGAATCATTCAGGGGCTCCCTGAGCAACTTCATATTTTTAGCTGAAAACAATGGTTCGCTGTTGGAATTCATAATTAACTGCTTTTATTTCGCAATTGTTTTAAATAAGGCACATATGCACCAATCACATCTTCCAGCATGGTATCAACACCCTCACTGGTAATGGTCCCTCCTGAAATTCCATCTACTGCATGCAAAGCACCCGGTGGAGGTTCACCTTTTATGACATTGATGGATACAAATTGATACTGCTCATCAAAAATTTGTTTACCAATAAATTGTTTCTGGAACTCACGGGTTGAGATCTCCGCTCCCAAACCCGGAGTTTCACTTTGATGGCTAAAATTAGCCCCATATATGGTATTATAATCTTCTTCCAGGGCAATATATCCCCATATGGGGCCCCATAAGCCCTTTCCCCTGACCGGAATGACATATTGCATACTGTCGCCCACATGGCCAACAAAAACAGGCAATTTTCTCTCCTCAACAGGTTGATCTATCTCTTTGCTCAAATCCACAGAAAAAGCATCCAATCCCTGTTGAACCTCTCCTTCAGCATCTATCACATAGCTATCGGTAATATATTGATCATACTTGACAGGTGCATTCTCTTTGGTACTTTGTATATTTAAAGAAAGCAATATGTTTTGCTTTTTATTGGTCTCAAAATTTTGCTCCTGCAATGGCTGAAGATACATGGCCACTACCGAAAGCAAGGCAGCTACTAATAGTACCATGATAGCTGAAAAAGTAAAAATATAAGTGTTGGTATACTGTCTCATATTGAATGCATTTTAAGCTGCTTTGAGCTTTGTCCTTTTCAATCGTTTCTTAATATTGGATTCCACAACATAATGATCAATTAACGGTGCAAAGACATTCATCAAGAGGATCGCAAGCATCACACCTTCAGGATATGCTGGATTCACAACACGGATCAGAATAGCCAGAAATCCGATGAGAAATCCATAAATATATTTGCCTTTTTTAGTCTGGCTGGCAGACACAGGATCGGTAGCCATAAAAACAGTGCCAAATGCAAATCCTCCCATTATCAAATGTTCCCATGCAGGTATTTCCATAAAGGGATTCAAGGCTACAATATTCAATATTAAACCCATGGTCAACCCTCCTAAAACCATAGAAAGCATAATCCGCCAGCTGCCTACACCGGTGTAGATTAAGATAAATGCTCCGATCAATATGGCTACAACCGATGTTTCACCGATGGAACCGGGAATAAACCCAAAAAACATCTCTTTCACAACGGGGATTTTTTCGATATTTCCTTCTGCTGCCAACGAAAGTGGCGTTGATCCGGTAAATCCATCTACTATTCCTTTTCCCTCCATAAGTCCGTGTGTCCATACCTTATTGCCCGACATGTAAACCGGATAAGCAAAAAACAAAAAGGCTCTTGCTGTTAATGCCGGATTAAGAATATTCATCCCCGTACCCCCAAACACTTCCTTGCCTATAATTACGGCAAAAGCTGTAGCCACTGCTACCATCCACAGCGGAATATCTACAGGTAAAACCAAAGGAATCAACATACCCGTAACCAGAAATCCTTCATTTACCTCATGTCCCCTGATCTGCGCAAACATAAACTCTATGGCCAGACCGGTTATATAACTAACCACTACAATAGGCAACACCAAATTGAAACCTTCCCAAAATACTTGCAGGGTCGTTCCTTCCTGACCTGTAGCTAAATAATGTTGATTACCAACATTCCACATGCCAAATAACAACGCAGGAATAAGGGAGATAACCACAAGACTCATGGTACGCTTCATATCCATATTATCCCGTATATGAGCTCTCTGGGTTGTAACCTGATTGGGCACAAAAAGAAAAGTCTCAAATGCCTCAAATGTTGATTGCAGCTTTTCAAATCTGCCCCCTTTTTCAAAATGCGGTTTTATATGATCTAGTAACTTTCTCAATGATCTCATATCATATTGTTATAATATATCCAACATTAATCAATCCATCTCTTCCCGAATCATATCCAAACCTTTTCTTATAATAGATTGAACCGGTGTTTTAGAGGTACATACAAATTCGCACAATGCGAAGTCCTCTTCATCCACTTCATAGATACCCAGCTTTTCCATTAATTCTATATCTTCAATCATAATTGCTTTGATCAGTTGCACCGGAAAAATGTCCATCGGAAAAACCCGTTCATACTCGCCCGAAATGACATAAGCCCTCTCCCCGCCATGCAAGTTGGTATTCATCGGGTATTTTCTATTGGGTTGCAACCAGGAAAAAAAAGAACGTGACGTGCTGAATTTGTTCAGCCCGGGCCGGGCCCATCCCACAAATTCATAATAATCCCCTTCCGGTATTACAGTGACCTGGTCATCATAATAACCTATAAAACCTTCGCTGCTGATCTGCGTTCCGGTAAGTACATCTCCACTGATGTAACGCAGTTTTCCGGATTCAACATTGTCTTTCACCAGGGACTCAATGCTTGTTCCTCTGAGAACTCTATAATATAAGCGCTTTTTAACCTCCGAACCCGTAAGAGCAATAATCCGCGAGGCATCGTAAATTCCCTCTCTCCACAATTTTCCTATGGTAATGATATCCTGGGGAGATATATACCATATAACCTCTCCCTGGTTTAACGGATCAATCTTATTCAACTGAACACCCACATTGCCTGAAGGATGAGGACCCTTAAACCAATTAATCTGAATACCCCTGGCTTTGGTAAATACTTGAGATGGAGGATAATCTGCCTTCAGATTAAGGTGAATCTTACCACTGGTCAATTTAGACAATACCTCAATTCCCAATTGAAAATGCTCTGCCTGCCCTTTTACGATAAGATCCATATCCGGAGCCAGGGGAGAAGTGTTAAAACCCGAAATAATAATGGCTTTCGGGTCATCATTCGGGTCAGCAGATATTGAATAGGGCCGCTGTCTGATGAATGACCACAACCCTGAAGCAGTGAGTTTTTCAATGACAGATTCTCTGGACATGCTGTTGGGATCATCCTTACCATAATTTTCATAATCCATTACACTGTCGGATTCCACAATAATTTCCAATATCTTCCTGCGCTCGCCCCTATTAATTTCAACTACCTTACCACTCACAGGAGAAGGATATTTTACATGAGGCTGTATCTTATTAAAAAATAATGGAGTCCCCGCTTTTACTCGATCACCCGGCCATGCGAGCAACTTGGCTCTTAATCCATGAAAATCAGGCGGTTTTAATGCAAAACGACTTGTACGTTCTACATTTCTGACAACTTTCTCTGCTTCACCCAATAGTGGAATATCTAAACCCCGGCGTATATTATAAGTGCTTGACATCTTTGACATATTGTGAATTTGCTAACAAAGATATATATATTTTTAAAACTCCCAAACCATAGTTTATCTGTTAAACAACGAACAAAAAAAATTGTTTGTCCTGCTTGAACCTGCCGAATGCAAAAAATGAATAATACAGACTAAAAAGCACGGATATTCAATCCGGTAGCTACCGGAGATCAAGACCTTAGAAGGTATTTTTCAACGCATTTTTTGGGTAACATAAAGAGGCTCACCCATGTGAAGTTTTAGGGAATTGTTATTCAGGTATAAAGTACTGCGGCTTTTCCCTTCCCTTTAGTAATCCCCTGGCATGCCTTTGTATTCAACCACATGTTCGGGTCTGCCGCAAAATTGAAAGCTGTGGTTCATATGATCGCGTTCATCCAGGCTGATACGCCTGAATACATCTGCCCATGTATCCACATCCACATAGCTTTTCACCAACCGGTTGTCAACCTTTTGCTCTTCCCACTGCGGATTGTCCACAACCAACTGAGCATACACCAGCTCGGCATGATTTTCAAATTCGGCATTAAACAGAAAAGCCCTGTTCTGACTGATAAAGGCCATTGTACGAGATATGATAATATAGGAAAGCACAATAAAAAAACTGGCAAAAGGTTTCAAATACCACGCATCCCTGATTCCATCCTCTTTCATCTTCTCATGCACTACCAGCAGATGGGTGTACTCATTATCCTGTGCATCGCGGCCCCAGTCAATAACCTTCTGAGCCTCCTGCACCTTACTATAATTTCTGAACTTCCGGGTTTGCTTCAGATAATGCCGAATTTCCCACGCTCTGTAGGGAATACTTGCAAGAATCTCCAGCAACTCAACCTTAGAGAGGGTATCCTTGCTGCCGGCCAGCATATCCATGCCGGCAAAAAACATTTTGGCCATCAGGCTATAGTTGTATCGGGGGGTGTTCAGCGTCTTCTGATGTTCTTTTTTGAGATCAACCGATGTTTCTGTCATATGCTAAAGATATTAACGGGTTCAATCAACAAATATAACATTTTCTGTAAAAAGACACCGGTTAAAACATTATGTTAAGCAACAAAAAAAACGCAGAAAAGAAAGAATTTTGTATGAAAAAGAAAAAAAATCCTTTCGTACGTGAACAAAACCTTGTAAAAATCATATAACAATATGCATTAAAATATAAAATACAAACCATCTAACCTGTATTATGCTTAAAAAATTGATGAAATCATATAAATATATGAATATTAGTCTTTTAATTATGAGTGATCCAGGAGAAAAAATAAAACCGGCATTCCGGTATCAAAAAAATTGTACATGAGACCCTATATTGAAGAACTGATCAATGACATAAATGAAGCTGTGGAAGAGGCGGATAAAGATCAAGAAGAGAAAAAGAAAAATGGTCAGGACACAGTGATTCAAAAACTCTGCCAGGCTAAAGAATATCATTACGGCAATCCCCGTAGAATTGAAAAAATAGTAGGCATTCCCTGGGCTGCTTTTCCTCAGGACGAAAAGCTTAATTCCCAGGAAAAAGCTGGTTTAGCCCGCGCTATGGAAAAATTACTGCAAGCATGGGGTTTCTACCCTGATTTCCCTCCCCGTCTTCCCTTTCATGAAAGATATAAAAAGTTGAGGGAGATTTGGAAAAAAGAACAGGTATACATCGGAACCGGCGTAAATTATATTGATGTATGTGAGTTTAAAGAATCAACCTGTGCATTTTCAAGTTATTGCCATATGTGTGATCTGATCAGGGAACAGGAAAAATTGTATAACCAATTGATGCAAAAACGGAACAAATAAATATTATACTGCTCAACAAATTTAACCTGCATTATGCATAAAAAATGAATAAATATTTTTAAATAACAGAATAACAGCACTTTGATTATTGTGTTCAATCATTTATATTTTTGTTCATTTTTTTGCGCGTGCCAATCTGAATTTTCCTGAATATTTCGCACCAAAAAAAACTACCTTTAATACAACAGCTTTTTAGGTGTTTTTACCCGCTTATCTTTTTATAAATGCGTATTTCTACTTAGGATGGTTCAATCCATGAAATAACAGCCTCACATCATATTCCCCTCTAGACACAACAAGTTACATACCGAACGGCTAAATAATCTTACGTGCTAATTTTGAATTATTTAAAACCCATTAAGCCATTTTGATGGTGTTTAAAGATAAAAATACCTTAATATCTAACAAATTGCTGCTAATAAATGCCTTAATACCTGAAGAGCCTTTAAGCAAGTAAATATACCTGGTTCCAAATTCAGGTGAATATACCCTATTCATAAAATGCGCGGCTACGTATCTTAGCTTAGATTATCATATATAATATGAACAACAACAGAAGAATTTTACTGATTGATCATACAACAATACATTCATTGCTCCTGCACAGCATAATAAAGGATGAGGGATATGTCTGTAATCTGGCTAACCATAAAGATGAAGCGTTCTCCCTTTTACAAAAAACCCAATACGATCTGGTATTAATGGATGTTAATCAATGGGATATTAATGGCCTGGAGTTACTTAAACAGCTCAAAAGCCATCTCAAATATGCTTCTGTTCCTGTCATTGCCTTTTCTGTAAAAAGCGACATGCAAAACATCCAGCGGGCTCTGCAGGAAGGCGCTGACGATTTTCTGGTAAAGCCTTTCAATATTCAGGATTTGCTGAACAAGATAGCCAATATAATGAAATCAATTTATTAAACAGGAGGTAAATATGAAAGAGAACAAAGAAGAATCAAATTCTTATCTAACTTTTAAACTGGGGGATGAAGTATTTGGAGCACATGTCAGCCAGGTACTGAATATCCTGGAGATGACAAAAATAACAGGTGTACCCAAAACTCCGGATTACATGAAGGGAGTGATCAATCTCAGGGGTATGGTATTGCCTGTTATCGACACCCGGATTAAATTCGGGTTGCCTGAAACAGATTACACAAACAACACCTGCATTGTGGTGATGGATCTGGAACTGGACGGAGAAACAGTGCATATCGGATCTATCGTGGATGAAGTGGTTTCGGTAATTGAGATTGAGGAAGATCAAATAGAACCACCTCCGAGCCTGGGTAATCAATACCGGTCAGAATTTATTTATGGTATGGCCAAGGAGGATGAAGAGTTTATCATGCTTCTGGACATGCAAAAAGTATTGAGCTCTAAGGAGATTGCCGATCTTGCCGATCAAACAAAACAGGAAACCACTGCTTAACCGGTATTTATCATATTATAACTATTCAAATCAAAACCAAATTTTATCACCATGAAATGGAAAGATCTTAAACTAGGACGCAAATTTGTTGTGGCCTTCGGGCTGGTCATAGCCCTGCTTATTCTGGTTGCCTACTGGGCAATACACGGCATAGGAGGTATTGTTGGCAATGCGGGTGAAGTGATTGAAGGCAATAAGCTCCGCACTGAAATGGAAACCAAATATGTGCAGCACTTACAATGGGCACAGGATGTGAGCAAACTGCTTACCGATAACCAAACTACAACCCTGCATGTAGAAACCGACCCCCATAAATGTGCTTTCGGCCAGTGGTATTACGGGGAAGGCAGGAAGCATGCCGAAGAACTTGCACCGGAGCTGAAACACTTGTTCGATGAAATAGAAGAACCGCATCGAAAATTGCACGAATCCGCCATCAAAATATCCGATGTCTTTGTTCAGGCCGACCGTCAGCTTAGCGCCCAACTTAGGGAAGCAAAAACCGACCATCTGGCGTGGGCCCATACAGTAAAAGATGTGCTGGTTCGCAATCAGCAAGTCAATAGCATTGATGTGGAAACGGATCCCCACAAATGTAACTTTGGCAAGTGGTTCTATTCCGATGAAGTACAACAGATGAAACGTGAACATCCGGAATTTGCCCGTTTGTTGAACGAAGTGGAAGAACCACACAACAAACTTCACCAAAGCGTGCTGACCGTTGAAAAACATTTTCAAAATAACAACATCGATCAGGGGAAGAATTACTATATGAATGTAACCAAACCAACAGCTTATGAAGTGCTGGATCATATCGACAAGGTCATTGCATGGAATGACAGGAATCTGGAAGGAATGCAAAAGGCCAACCAGATCTACGAGGAGGAAACCATGGCCCATCTTGGTGAAGTAGGCAGTTTATTTGATGAAATCGTTGAATCCAGCGCCGATTATATCATGACTGACGAAGCTATGCTACAGGAAGCAGACAATACCCAGAACGGGGTTATTGTGTTCAGCATCATCGCAACCATAGCAGGTATTTTGCTGGCATACATCATTGCACGGGGAATCATTATACCCATCAATAAAGGCGTATCCTTTGCAGAAAAAATCAGCAATGGGGATCTGACTGCTTCAGTTAATGTGGATCAAAAAGATGAAATTGGGGTATTGGCAAATTCATTGAGAACTATGGCCGATAAACTGAAAGAAATTGTCGGCAACATTCGTTCGGGTGCAGATAACATTGCCTCTGCAAGTCAACAGATGAGCTCTAACTCCCAGGAAATGTCGCAGGGAGCCAGCGAACAAGCATCATCTGCCGAGGAAGTATCCTCATCCATGGAACAAATGACTTCCAATATTCAGCAAAATACTGAAAATGCACAACAAACTGAAAAAATCTCGGCTAAAGCATCGGAAAGCATTAGTAAAGGAAATGAAGCCACCCAGAACTCCGTGGAATCAATGAAAGAGATTGCCGATAAAATTTCGATCATCAATGACATTGCTTTCCAAACCAACATTCTTGCATTGAATGCTGCAGTGGAAGCTGCCAGAGCCGGAGAACACGGCAAGGGTTTTGCCGTTGTCGCTTCGGAAGTACGCAAATTGGCTGAAAGAAGTGCCGAAGCTGCCAGTGAAATTGACGAGAAATCCAAATCTGGGGTGGGCATCTCAGAGCAAGCTGGTAAGCAGCTGGAAGAAATTGTTCCGGAAATTGAAAAAACTTCTCAGTTGGTGCAGGAGATCACCGCTGCCAGCAGTGAAATGAACAATGGAGCAGAACAGGTGAACAGTGCCATACAACAGTTAAACCAGGTCACCCAACAAAATGCTGCTTCTTCCGAAGAACTGGCAACCAGCTCTGAAGAATTATCCAGTCAGGCCGAACAACTCAAACAGCTCATTGCTTTCTTTAAGATCGGTGAAGAGCGTACCTTTTCTTTTGCACAAAATGCAAAAACTGCCAAATTCCAAAATCAGCAGCAAGGCGGAAACGGACAGGGAAAAAGTATGGTTCAATCCAAACAACAAAATCAATCCCCGAAAGCTTCCGGCCAACAGGAAGAAGCCGGTAAAACCGGTATTGACCTGAAAATGTACAGCCATGAACCAAAGGATAACGATTATGAAAAATACTAAATCTTTTAGAAATTAGGTGAAAAAGACATATTGTATGTTTTATACGGAGCCGGAGCATGAAAATGCTCTGGCTTCATTTCCCTTGTTATATGCTATGAAAACCTTACTAATTGTTGAGGATGAGCCTTTGCATCTGGAGAAAGTCAAAGAGGCTTTCCGTGGATACGAAAATCAATATCATATCCTGACAACCAATACACTGACAAAAGCCAAGCAATTAATGCATCACAACCGGCCCGATATCGTATTGATCGATAATCATCTGCCGGATGGTCAGGGCAAAGAAATCCTAAGATACGGAAACACGCAATGCCCCATCATATTGATGACGGCCTACGGCGACGAAGATCTTGCGGTTGATGCTATGAAGGATGGCGCACTGGATTACATGGTCAAACTCCCTGAAAATATCTCCGGATTACCCGGCATGATCAACCAATCACTTCGCCAATGGGAACTGATCACCGAGCAAAAGCAATTAAAAAGAGAACTTGAAAAAAGGGAGAAAAAATACAGAAGCTTATTTGAGGAGTCAAATGATGCCATTTTTATCTACAATGGCCAGGGCCAAATTCTTGATGTCAATTTGCGTGCAATCCATTTATTGGGTTACGAAAAAAAACAATTGCTGGAACAGAACATTCGATGCTTACATCCCGCATCAGAATTGCCCCGTATTGAGCAAAACATAAAAAAAACAATGCAAAGGGGGCATTACCGGTTTGAATCCAGCTTGAAAACAAAAGCAGGCAAAACCATTTATGTAGAGATCAGTGCAAGAATCTTTGACCCGGAAGAAAAACTTATTCAGGGTATTGTAAGGGATATAACCCAATGGAAAGAAACCCTGGAAAAGCTCACAGAACAAAAAGAAAAATACGAAAAACTGGTCGAAAATGCCATTGCAGGTATAGGAATGGTAGATCTGGAAGAAAAACTGATATTTACCAATGACACCTTCGCCAGAATACTGGGCTATTCAAAGGATGAATTGCAGGGAATGAATTTATCCCAACTGTCAACAAATCAAAATTTCAATAACTTCAAAGCAGAAACAACCAAAAGAAAAAACAATGTCAGCAGCATATACGAAACCATGTTGCACAAAAAAGACGGATCAAATATTCATCTGCTCGTATATGGTTCACCTTTCAGAGACATCCATAACCGTGTCATCGGTACCATTGGCGTCATTATAGATATTACAGAGCGGAAAGAAGCAGAAATCAAACTTCGGGAATTAAATGCCATGAAAAACAGACTGTTCTCTATCATTGGACATGATCTGAGAACTCCTGTTTCTGAAATTATGGGATTTACCGAATTGCTGATCAAATACAAACACCATTACAGCAGGGAAAAAATGAACAATTTTCATGAGCATGTCTATCATTCCGCCACTACCCTGAACGGATTACTGGAAAACCTGCTCTTATGGTCGGGATTGCAGCGGAATAGCAATAGCTTGAACCCTGAGGCATTTTATTTGAATGATTTGTTGGACCGCACGATAGATATGTTTCATAGCAAAGCCAACACCAACAATATACAAATAGAAAGCCATATACCCGAATCAATAATGGTTTTTGCTGATAACCAACTGATTCGAACAGTATTTCGGAATTTATTGTCGAATGCCCTGAAATACACGCCCAAAAATGGTAAAATAACCATCAATGCCAGATATTCCCTGGATAAATGCATCGTTGAAATTGCGGACAATGGAGTTGGCATGCGTCATGAAAAACAACAGAAATTGTTCAGCTTTGAAGGAGGTGAAAGCTCGCGTGGGTTATCAGGAGAAAAGGGGACAGGAATAGGGCTCATCCTGTGCAAAGAATTACTGGATAAACATGGTGAAAAAATTTGGGTGCAAAGCCATCCTGGTCAGGGATCGCGCTTTTTCTTTACACTGCCGCTAAAAAATACTGTCTCTGAGGAATCATAAATGTATAACCCATGAAAAAGGACAAGCCATACTATGAGACCCTGAATAAGCGCGTTACCCTTTTTGAAGATGAAATTAAAGATCTCCGGCAAAAAGACCGTGAGAAATATTTTATTCTGGATGTTACCAATGATCTGATGGCTTACCAGGATCTTGATTACAAACTGATCTGGGTGAACAAAACAGCCCTCGAATCAGTCCAGCTCAGCTACGAAGAAATGATCGGAAAGCCCTGTTACCAGTTCTGGAACTGGCAAGATAAAGAATGCACTGAATGCCCGTTGAAATATGTAAAACAAACCCGTCAATATGCCTCGGGAGAAATAGTCACGCCGGATAACAGATACTGGTTTATAGAAGGGTACCCGGTATTTAACCGGCATCATCAACTAACCGGCATTCTGGAAATTGGCAGGGAGATCACCACCCAGAGGTGTTCTGAAAAAGCCCTGGAGTATTCCAAAAAACATGCTGAAAATGCTGAAAGAATAGCCCAGGAAAAAATAAAAAAAAATGAGCAGGAACTGTCGGCCATATATCAGCATGCACCCCTTATCATGATGCTTCTGGATAATGAAAGGAAGATCCGAAAAATCAATGACTTCGGAGCGCAATTTGCCAATGCATCAATAGCCGGGCTATCCGGTCTGCCGGCCGGGGAAGCCTTGCGCTGCCTTCATCATCTTGACGACCCCAAAGGGTGCGGATATGGACCATACTGCGCTGAATGTACCATCCGCAATAAGGTGCTGGATACCTTCCGAACAGGAAATCCCCACAAAATGTATGAAGCCAATCTCCCTTTCATCATTGACGGTAAAGAAAAAATATTGACCTTCCTCGTATCAACCTCCTTACTCCGGATGGAAGAAGAACCCATGGTGATGGTAAGTATCATGGATATTACCGGGCGCAAACAGATTGAAGAGGAGCTTCGGGTCATCAATCAGGAGTTAATCGCAGCCAAAGAAAAAGCTGAAGAAAGCGACCGCCTCAAATCATCCTTTCTGGCCAACATGAGCCATGAAATACGGACACCCATGAACGGTATCATGGGTTTCACCCAGATATTGAAGGAAAAGGAAGTTAATAAGGGACAACAGAAAGATTTTCTCAATATTATCTATTCCAGAACAAAACATCTGATGCAAATCATTAACGATATCATTGACATTTCAAAAATTGAAGCCAACCAACTGGATATTCAGGATGAAGAAATTAACTTGACTTTATTGCTATACAATCTCTTCCAGGAAAAACAAGAAGCATTGAAGAAGCTAAATAAATCAAATATTCAATTATTGCTGAAAAACAATGTACAAAAAGAACCGCTGTATATTTATGGCGACAGCAAAAGGCTGATTCAAATTCTTGAGAATTTGCTGAGCAATGCATTGAAATTTACTGATGAAGGATACATCAAAATGGGGTATTCCTTCAAAAATAAGCACTATATCATATTTTACGTTAAAGATACAGGCATCGGTATCCCGGAAAACAAACATCAGGAAATATTCAAACGGTTTCGACAGGGTGACGAATCCCTCAGCAGAAATTATGAAGGTACCGGTCTGGGACTTACCATTTCGAAAAATCTGGTAAAGTTGATGGGAGGTGATATCTGGGTGGAATCCAAAGTGAATCAGGGATCCTGCTTTTATTTTACCTTACCCTATCGTCCTGTAGATTCTGTAAATACGGATGAGGGGACGGCCGGGAACTATCAAACCTATAAATGGGAAGGAAAAACCATATTGCTGGTGGAAGATGATCCGACAAGTCAGGAATATATGCAAGAAGCCCTGTTTTCAACGCAGGTTGATCTCAGGGTTGCTGCTACAGGACAACAAGCCTTACAGGCAATAAGTACAAATGGATCGGTAGATCTCATTCTCATGGATATCCGGCTACCTGATATGAATGGTTTGGAGGTAACCCGAAAAATAAGAAAGACCAACCATAAGATACCCATTATCGCTCAAACTGCCCGGGCAATGGGTGAAGACCGTATAAAATGCAGACGGGCAGGAGCCAGTGATTATATCTCAAAACCTGTTGAATTAAATGACTTACTGGCTATTATCAATAAATACATTAAACAATAAAACCATGAAAAAAAATTTTTTTGCAACCTTTTACATGACATTCATTTTAATGTCAAGCGTGCATGCACAAAAGGAAAATCCGGATTTGGGCATCCAACTAAGTGGATATGTAAAAAACGATGTGTTTTAT
>CAYYLT010000045.1:0-15714 GCA_964472385.1 uncultured Bacteroidales bacterium | reverse complement strand
AATACGTTTGGTTTTAAAATCGAGCTCTTCCAAACGATGGGCACACCAGCCTGTTACTCTGGCCATAGCAAAAAGCGGAGTATACAATTCTTTAGGTATACCAATGCATGTGTAAACAAATCCTGAATAAAAATCCACATTAGCACAAAGAATTTTGTGCATCCTACTGCCTTTGGCTTCATTGATAACTTTAGGGGCCAGTTTTTCAATCAGGTCATAGAGTTTGAACTCTTTCATTTTACCCTTTTCGTGAGCCAGTTCCTGAGCTTTTTGCTTAAGCAACATGGTTCGCGGGTCGGAATATGTATAAACTGCGTGACCTATTCCATAAATCTTACCTGATTTGTCATAGACTTCCTTATCTATGATTTTACGAAGGTAGTTGGCTATTTCCTTTTCATCTTCCCAGTTTTTGACATACGTTTTGATATGATTCATCATATCCAGTACTTTGAGGTTGGCGCCTCCGTGGAGGGTGCCTTTAAGCGAGCCTATGGCGGAGGAGATAGCTGAGTAAGTATCTGTCCCTGAAGAACTGGTAACCCGTATGGTAAAGGTAGAATTATTTCCACCGCCATGTTCAGCATGAAGCACAAGAGCCAGGTCCAAAATATCGGCATCCAGCTTCGTATAGCTATTTCTGCCTTTTATCAGGTATAGAAAATTTTCCGCAATGCTCAGTTCAGGGCGGGAATGTCTAATAGAGAGGGTTTTACCCTGGTAGGAATGACGCATTCCATGGTAAGCATAGGCAATAAACAGCGGGAATTTGGCGATCAAATCCAGGCTTTGCGCTACCAGGTTTAAATAGGATTTGTCCTCGGCTTTCTCATCAAGGGTATACAAAAGCAAAACCGAACGGGCCAGCATATTCATAAGATCCTTACCCTGAATGGAAAGGATCATATTTTTAAAGTACATAGGCAATTCTCTTCTTGAGGATAAATAGGCTGTAAATTGATTCAAATCCTCGGAAGAAGGCAATTCACCTGTCAGAAGCAAGTAAACCACTTCTTCGAACCCATGGCGTTTTTCTGCCTGAAAACCTTTAACAATCTCTTTCACCTCAACACCCCGGTAATAAAGTCGGCCTTCCAGAGGTGCAGGACTGCCGTTTTGCATTTGATATCCAATAACATCCCCGATATTGGTCAGACCTACAAGTACTCCGGTATGGTCCTGGTTACGAAGTCCCCGCTTTACATCATATTTTTTAAAGAGTTCCGTGTCAATTTTGCACGATTCCTCAATATATCTGGTCAGTTTTTCAATCAAATCCATAAGCATAAATTTTAATCAATACATTTACTTAAGCAGTGAATAAACCCAGCAGCAGGTTAATTATCAGCATTTTCCATGGCTTCGTAAAGATCCCGGGTTACTTTTTTTATGACCAATACCAACACCCGCCCTAAAGGAAATTATAGGTTTGTCGGGTACTACAAGTTTTCCCTGCTTTATGGAAATTGTATTCAATGCCATTATTTCCTCTTCTTTTGCTGTTTGGCAATCATATTCAGGGCACTTCCGGCCTTAAACCATTCGATCTGTTGCCAGCTATAGGAATGGTTTACCGGAAAATCTTCCGCTGATCCATCCGGATGATGAAGGCGAATGGTTAATGAGCTTCCAGGTTCAAGAAGCTTCAAATCCAACACATCTAATACATCCCCTTCCTGAATCAAATCGTAATCATGCTTATTGTAAAATGTCAGGGCCAGTAATCCCTGCTTCTTGAGATTTGTTTCATGAATCCGGGCAAAAGACTTGACCAATACGACCCTAACGCCCAGATAACGAGGTTCCATAGCTGCATGTTCGCGGGAAGATCCTTCGCCATAATTTTCCTCTCCAACAACGATTGACTGGTAGCCATAATTTTTATAATGCCGGGCCACGGTGGAAACTTTATCGTAGGTACCTGTCAGTTTATTATAAACACCATTGGTCTTACCGTTAAAGCTATTTTCAGCTCCCATTAAAAGATTATCGGATATGTTATCGAGATGACCTCTGTACCTCAACCAGGGTCCAGCCATAGATATATGATCGGTAGTGCATTTACCTTTCACTTTGATCAGCAATTGCAGCTTAAGCAGATCCTTTCCATCCCAGGGATCAAAAGGCTTGAGCAACTGCAGTCGTTTGGAATCAGGATTCACAGTAATATCAATATGCTCAGGATCCGATGCCGGAGGTACATATCCTGTATCGTCCTGCAGATATCCTTCAGCCGGCAGCTCGATACCCTTAGGTTCCTTTAATCTGAATGATTTTCCCTGTTCATCTTTTAATTCATCTGTCAAAGGATTAAAAATCAGATTACCAGCAAGACTCATCGCTGTGACGATCTCAGGGGAAGCAACAAAACTGTGTGTATTGGGATTCCCATCATTTCTTTTGGCAAAATTCCGGTTATAAGATGTTATGATCGAATTCTTTCTGTCCGGATGGCTCATGTGCCTTTGCCACTGACCGATACAAGGCCCGCATGCATTGGCCATGATGTTTCCGCTGATCTTTTCAAATTTTTGAAGCACTCCATCGCGCTGACTGGTTCGCTTTATTTGTTCAGAACCCGGGGTGATCATCAGCTCTGTTCCAGCAGTGATATTATGATCCAAAGCCTGTTGGGCAATAGAAGCAGCCCTGGTCAGGTCCTCATAGGAAGAATTGGTACAAGAACCGACAAGCGCTGCGTCAAGTTTCTCGGGATAATGATTTTCCCGGATCATATGCGCCAGCTTGGAGATCGGAACTGCAATATCCGGACTGTAAGGACCATTAACATGAGGTTCCAGTTTCGAAAGATCGATATCAATGATTTGATCATAGAAATCTTCAGGATTCTCAAGTACTTGTGGATCCTGGATAAGATCTTTTCTGATCTCATCAGCTAGTTCGGCTACCTGTTTTCTCCCGGTCTTAACCAAATAGGAATGCATTTTATCATCATAAGGAAAGATGGAAGTGGTCGCACCAATCTCTGCACCCATATTGCAAATGGTTGCCTTACCGGTGCAGGAAATGGATCCGGCGCCCCTCCCAAAATATTCCACAACCGCATTGGTTGCTCCCTTCACGGTTAGTATACCGGCCAGCTTGAGTATAATATCTTTGGGCGCCGTCCAACCACTGAGCCGTCCCGTTAATCGGACACCAATAAGTTTGGGCATTTTCAATTCCCAGGGCATACCGGCCATAACATCAACCGCATCAGCACCTCCTACCCCAATGGCAATCATCCCCAGTCCTCCGGCATTGACCGTATGGCTGTCCGTACCAATAACCATTCCACCCGGAAAGGCATAATTTTCCAAAACAATCTGATGAATAATCCCGGATCCGGGTTCCCAAAATCCTAAACCATATTTTCGGGATACACTTTTTAAAAACGCATATACTTCATCGTTTTGTTTCAGTGCCTCCCGCAAATCCTTATCACCACCCTCAGCTGCCTGTATCAAATGGTCGCAATGAATGGTGGTTGGTACTGCCGTTTGATCCTTACCGGCATTAATAAACTGCATCATGGCCATTTGCGCTGTGGCATCCTGCATGGCAACACGGTCAGGATGAAAATGCGCATAATCTTTTCCCCGAGCAGGAAAGGGAGGTTCCGTAACCATATGGGCAAACAATACTTTCTCGGTAAGGGTCAATTGGCGCCCTATTTTCTTGCGAATATGACCCACACGCTCAATGTAATCCTTATAAACCTGTTTTATATATTCTATATCAAAAAGCATGGCCTTGCGGATTATTTTCCATTGGTAACTTTCTCATATGACTTCATAATACCTTTGATAACTGCCGAACTAAAACCATTGTGCTCCATTTCATTCAACCCGGTAATGGTAATGCCTAAAGGCGTGGCTACTTTATCAATCTCATGTTCAGGATGTTCGGAGTTTTGCTCAAGCAGCTCAGCCGTCCCTCTAAGCAGCTTAGTTGCAATCTCGAGGGCCTGAGAAGGTTGGAAACCCATTTCCACGCTTCCTGCAGTCAGGGCCCTGAGAAATCTCATAACAAAAGCAAGACCGCATCCACTCGCCACTGTTGCGGTTGACATCATATGTTCAGGTATGTAGTGTATATCACCCAAAGCAGTAAATATTTCATGAATGAGCGCCTCTTGTTTTTCGCTGGTATTAAAAGAAGTTATACACGAGGCAGCTTCTTTCACAGCTATGGCAATGTTGGGCATGATTCTAAACAAAGGAATATCATGGTCAATGACTTTATATATCTCTGTGGAAGAGATACCTGCCGAACAGGAAATGATAATATGTCTGCTGGGATTAAGCTCATCTTTTACTTCATTCAAAATTTCTATAACCTGGTAAGGCTTAACGGCAATTAAAATGATATCCGCTTTTCTTGTGGCTTCCTTGTTGTTCTTGGCAACCCTGAAACCCTTTTCGGTTAATGCTTGTCTCTGTTTTTCAGAAATATCATAAAGCAAAAGATTATCTTCGGATACTACCGAATAATTTTTCAATCCGGAGGCTATAGAGGAGCCTAAATTTCCTCCTCCCAGTATACTGAATTTTTCTTCAATCATAATGGATATGGTTTTAAATGTCTTAAAATTTAAAATAAATTGGATAGGTTAAAAGTTAATGCCAAGGCGGGTTGGACTGTAACCCTTAAGAATTCAGTAACATGGGCTGGGAGCCCATGGTGCAAAGCTGGAAAATAACAACATACAAAGGAGATATATTCTTGTTGCACGCATGTCAATTCATATTAATCTATCCAATGTCGAACCGGCCTAACCTGAGGAATAACCTTAATTCCTGATAAATGAATCCGTTAAACCTGAATATTTATTTACTAAAAGTGCAAATATATACAAAAAATATGGGATTGTAAAGAGATTCTAAATATTTTTTATGCTGTTCTATTCATACAGTTTGTCATATTGTTGTATAATTATACATAAGATGTGAAAATCCATTGAAAATTTTTCGCACATTCAAGTGCATATCATCCGGGTTGTGAGCCTGTATGATTCAAACAGGTGGAAAGCATGTGTAAAATATATTCATTTAGCCTGGATTATTCATACAGGTTACAGGCTTATTATTCCAAAACGATCTTAATGAATTCCAGCCTACCGGGCCAGACCAACCGGAGCATATAGATCCCCGGATCCAGGTGAGCAATGTCAAGGGTCAGTTTATGCATTTCACCGGAAGACAATGCATGTGAATAAACCACTTTTCCTAGCATATCTACCACTTCCAGATCAAATTTATGCTGATTTACCTCAGGCAACATGACGGTGATGATGCCATTCGAAGGGTTGGGATACACCAATAAGGTCTGATTTACATCCACCCCGGCTATATCCGTTGAGACATCCTTAATGTATACTGAATCCCTGGCATTACAGCCATGAACATCGGTAACCACGACATGGTACAAGCCACCTGTATTCGCACTAAAAGTTTGATTATTGCTTCTATCCTGCCATTCATAATTAATAAATCCGGCTCCAGCATCGAGTAATACCGGAAACTCATCCGCTTCAATGGTATCGGCTCCCAAATCTACTTCAGGATAGCCATAAACGGTAACAGTTAATGCAGAAGTATCATTCGAGATCTGGTTATCTAGATCCACATCTGTATATGCGACAAGTGTATGGTTACCAACATCAGAGAAATTTAACCGGGGAGCGAACCGATGGGGAAAGGTCTCTCCTGCCGATATATCTGATATCATGGTATGGGTTTCAACCATAGGCGGTAAATCATCCATCTCCAAAACAATGGTAAAACGTTCACCTTCGCTTAGCACAGCAGTGCCATAGTTCATAACGGTAACACGCACATATTCTGTATCTGATAAAGCACAGGAGGAGACCGGCTCAAAAATTTCAGATACACCTATATCCAATGCAGGCATAATGAAAACGGTATCCGATCCGGAGCAACCGTTAGTATCCGTTGCTGTTAGATAATAACGGCCATAGGAGTCAGCGCTGACAGAACGTTTGGTGCTGCCATCCTGCCATTCATAGGCAACAAATCCCTCTTCCGCTTCTAAAAGTACGGGTAACTCATTGGTAACGATGGTCTCCGGGCCCACATCCACAGAGGGATATCCATATGCTGTTATGGTCTTGCTAAGGCTATCATTGAAAGCATTTGGATCTCCATCCAGAACGGTATAGGCTTTCAAATCATATTTCTGAGCGGCTGACATGTCAATAGTTTGTGTAAACTCTACTATAAGGGAAAAACCGGGTTGAAAGTCATGGTTTAGCATATAGGATACTTGCAGGGTGGTATGCTCATTGACACTCAGGTTAACGGGAATATCAGTTCCGGAGGCAATGGTTTCAGTTCCAAAATTTTTTACCGTGACAATTGGCGCCTCACCCTCGGTAAATCCACAGGCAGATTCAGGATAATCGATCGAAATCACTCCTACATCATTTACCACAACAGATCCTAAAGCCTCAATGCTGCCGTCATGGGTTCCGGCAAACGGAAATCCCTCATTAAGCGATACATCTACAAATTCTAAAGGGATCTTTCTGCCTGCATCAGCCTGGGGCTTGAATTGAAAATGGAGTTTGAGCAGCTGACCTTTCTGGTAAATGGTATCGGTTCCTGCCGCAGCAATCAAAAGTTGGTTGCCGGACTGGTTATGCGCCAGCATCCATCCTTCAGATAATGTACCAGGCGTATGCACATCTTCCAACTCAAGATAGGTTGTATCATAGTTCAGTTTAATTTCATAAGCTACAAGGCCTTCGGGTTTCGGCAAGCCAGTAATATAAAGGGGGATAATCACTCCCTCATCCAGTTGTATACTGGTATCCGGCAAGGTTAATTCTGTGCTATAAACCCAAACAAGGTCATTATTTCCTTTTGCACCATGATTATCCTCAACCGTAACCTTTGTCACACCCCCACCTGTGGCTGTCAATAATCCGTCAGCATTAATGGTTGCAACAGAAGTATCTGTTATATCCCAGATATAAGGGGCGGTTCCATTGGAAACAGTAAATTGCTCAGTTTCTCCCGGCTTTATTTTAAGGGATAACGGATCAATCTGCAGTTCAGGCAGTGGAGTGATATCCAATCGACCCCTTTGATCCGTGCCGAAGATATCCTGGTTGAAACAGCTATAATCCACCTCTAAATAAGAAGAGGCAGTATAATGAGAATCAATATGCATATCCAGGTATATCAATATTCCACTTCCGCTCAGACTGGTTGTTCCCGCAAAAGAAAAGGCACAACCACCGTTTTGATCAACATCATATTCGATTTGATCAGCGTCTGACAAGAGGGCTCCTGAACCGGAGATACCCTTAATCTGCAATGCATTCGAATTATATGAGACCATCACTTCACCTGAGACAATGTTCAAACCGCTCATATCGCTAGTGTAAAGTGGAACAGAAACAATACTACCCTGCCAGGCAGCCGTGTCATGAAAGCTGAGCTGAAGAGCCCTTACCTCAATTAACTCATCTGTTGTATCTTTAATACCTTCAGCATCTTCTACGACTACCCGGGTAAAACCTCTTCTCTCAGCTGTCAGGAGTCCCTTGCTATTAATGAAAGCTACCGAATCAACAGTCAACGACCATTCATAAGGTGAAGTACCTCCGCTTACGCTAAACTGCTGTTCCTCCCCTGAAGTGAGCAACACATTGTCCGGAGTTATTTTAATGGCTGGTAATGCAGCAATACTCACACTGCCGTCATCCAAAAGCAATTGCGGACGACCCTCATTGAAAAAACTGGATGCATCAGGATCGAATCGAACATACGCGTTGCCTGATTCCTTAGCATAGAAACGAATTCGTATGATTATACCCGTACCTGATAAAGGTGAAATACCGGCAGCTGCAAGGGTTATTCTTCCTTCTTCCTGAATATCAAACTCAATGTCCGTCCATGATTCACTCAGTGTACCTGAAGAAATAACACCTATGGCTTTTAATCGATTTGCATTATAGCTAATTTCGAGCTGATATGAAACAACATTGCTATCGGTTATTGTGGAATCTACCAAAACAGGAATATCGATGGTGTCTTTGGCAACAGCTAAAGTATCCGGGATACGCAATCTTACCGGAAAAGCCAGAAGGGATTCTGTCAATACCAGGAGCAAGATAAGCAGTATGAGATATGATTTGTTTTTTTTCATGGCATAACTTTTTTGCATGAGTGGTATTAAAACAGAGCCAGCCTCGCCGGTTTTATGGATAATCCGGCGAGGCTGTCAAACATTATTGTAGCATGATTTTGTGTACGCTGGTATTCGAACCAATTGTCAGTTTTAAGTAATATATGCCATCGGGCATACCCAACATTTCTTTCAGATTGAAACGCATATGGTATTTTCCTTCATGTTGGGGCTTATCAATCAACTGGTCAACTTTGCTTCCGAGTACATCATATATACTCAAAGTCACCCTTTCATTTTCGCTGTCAACCTTATAAGTTATACTTACAGTTCCGGAGGTTGGATTTGGGAAAACCCTGGCGCTCTCATTTTCTTTTGGAACCTCTATACCCAAAGCTGTGCCATTAATCCGGTAGAGATCAGTATTTTGTTTAAGCATGCCCTCATTAGCCAGTGCTTTGGTTATTTGGAAATCAACGGAAAACTGATTTTCCCTCTTGTAGCTATAAGTAAGGTAAAGAACAGGCCCTTCCTGGGTTATTTCCTGAATGCCAGCCATAGCAACGAAGAGCTTTCCCGTTTTAGCATCAAGATTTTGAACCATATTCATACCGGCAACCGGCTCAGCGGCCTGAACTTTGGTAATTTCCAAATTTTGAGGGTTGAAATTGAGTTCCATCTCGAATGCTGAAAATTGAGCTACTTCGTCAAGGAATATACCCAAAGTCATTTGTTCTCCCGGCACCTCGTTAATTAACTCAACGCTTATGTTACCTGCCGTTTGCAGTTTATTGGCAGCCATTTTCAATTCAGCCGGGAATACATCAATTACACCGGCAACATATTGCAATACCAGTGAGGCATCGTAGGCAGAAATGGTATCATTATTAGAAACATCAGCAACAGCAATCTGCTCAGGCAGGAACATAATAAGCATTGCCACTTCCTGCAATATCAGGGAAGCATCATAGGCCTGGACATAACCATTCATACTCACATCGCCCATAGCCGGATGCATGGTACCTACTCTGAACGGCTCATATTCAACCATATCACTTATAGCATCACCGGTACCTCCCGGATTGGAGCTGTGGGTAGGTCCGGAATTTTTACCCCACCAATTGTAGCGTGCATCGATAGTAAAAGCCTTATTGATATTATTTACGCCGAAATACTTGTTGTCATATATGTCGCAGTAATTGACCAGTGGATTGGAAGCTCCTTCAGCGCGTACGCCATTGGCGTTATCCGCTAGCGTGCTGTTGGTGATGGTAGGGCTGGCTGATTCAGTGGTGATAGCTGATTCCGACTCATACCAACCAGCATACCGGATTACACAGTGATCTAAACGGCACAAATTATCAAGTGCCTGGTTATCATAAATAATACCATCCCACGTTGATCTATATCCCTGGCCCGGTAAGGTCGCATCACCATCACTGTTGGAGTCACCGCCATAAAAATCATCCCGTATACTGGTGAAGACAATGATGCTGTCGGCCGTAGCCCCACCCTCGGCAATTAATCCCCTGAATACTTTCAGCTCGGAATAATCATTAAACTTTAGTACTACACCTGGATCCAGCGTCAACACTACACTGGTGCCTATGGTATAATCACCGGCAAAGTAGTAAGGAATATTTTCAACACCGGCAAAGGTCTTTTGGGAAAGGGTTACATCCTGAACCAGTTCTTCATCGAGCACACCAATAGCCCTGTAAGTAGAGCCCGAAACAACGTTTTCCTGAGTGGAACTTGGGTATGACACCAAAGATATTTGTAAAGGAGCATAGGTGAGGTTGTGGAAAGTATTGGTGTCTACTGCCGGATGTGATACACCGTTAAGGATAATTCCCCAGTTGGTATGTTCAAAAAGGGCATGCTTGATTTTTGGGGAAGCCTGCTGCAAGTTGATGCCGGCTTTGTTATAACGGAAAATGGCATGCCGGATGGTACTGGTATCGTTGCTGATATCTGCAAAATCAAGATGATAGCGGCTTGAAGAAATGGAAGGCTCACTATCATCACCGTCCTCGTTGGTATCCATTGGATTTCCATAAGTATCATCGTGTTCATGAGTAAATACAACCGGATTGCTTGCTGAGCCCTTGACAAGCAAAGCACCCTCCACATCAAAACAGTCGATACCACTCATCTTAAAAACAATACCCTCCGGAATGGTTAGTATGGTTCCAGAATTTATGGTACATGTTCGATACATATAGTAAGTAATATTGCTATAACCGGCAAAATCGCGTTTGGGTATGGTAGCATCCAGTGCATAAGTTTCCTCAGCAATGCCTATGGCCATGATTCCCTGATTAGACATTACATTTTCAGAGAAAAGCGGATTGGCAAACATACTCATGGTGACCGGTGTTTTATTGACATTGTGCATATCGCAATGGGTAATGGCAGGATTGGCCGAGCCGTAGATTCCCAGAGCAGAAGTATGCGCCTGTTCAATGCGGCAGCTATCCACTTGAGCCCGAGCATTAAAAAAACGGATCGTACCGTAGTCTTTGCGGTTGTTCCAACCCGGCTGATCCCTTCCACCATAGTTTAAAACACAATTATTCAGCAGATTAGCTGTATCCCGGTCAGAATCATTAAAAACGATGCTCCACCAGTCGCCTTTATCCGGTGTGGAGGCATTGCCATCATCATTGGTATCTCCTCCTTTTGAATCATCTTTCAGGGAGGTGAATACAATTTTCCCATCAGGGGTTCCATTGGCTATAAAAGCACCATCTACACTAATTTTGCTACGATAATTCAGAAGTTTGATTACTACACCCGGTTTAACCGTTAAAGTAGCATCGGGGGCAATGGTTAGCTTATCGATAATGTAAGCAATATTGTATATACCTCCCACGTCACGCTTTTTTAGTGTAGCATCAGAAGAAAGGGTTCCTTCCAGAATTCGTATCCCATTGCTTCCGTTACCATTGGATTTAATGGTCATCCCGGAGAAAGAAAAAACAGGATTAGATTTTAACGACATGGCAATGGGATCCTGCCGGGAGTTCCTGATCTCCACATTAGCAGTGCATACAGGGGAAGCAGTGCCTTCACATCGCAAGCCGTAATAGTAGGAATCGGAGATGAGGGTATTGGATATCTCTCCTCCTGCATCCGAGTATGTCACAATTCCCATTTTGCTATAACCTCCGTATAACAACAGGCAATAATTTAGGGTATTGTAAACATCATCGCTGGTAGATTGATACCGGATATTGCCCCAGTCGCCCGAAGATGGCGAGGTGGCATCACCATCATCCTCCGTATCTTTGGGATTGCCGTAATTGTCATCCTTTATCGAAGTGAAGACAATCGTGTCGGTCAGAGTTCCTGCCGCCTTGAATCCACCATTAACAAAAATGTTGGTATTGTCTTCCATCTTGACAACTATTCCGGCCTCTACCATGACTTCAGTACCGGAATTAATGGTCAGATCTTCCAGCAATACATAAGTAATGGAATCATAACCAGCAACATTCCTAAGCTCAAGTGTATCGCTTAAACCCAATTCTTCACCAATGATACCCAATGCAGTCTGACCTGTATTAATGAAAGTATTTCCGTTGAACGAGGGATTGGCAGATACAGAAAGGGCTATTGGGGTGTAAAGGGTGTTGGAAATCTCGTTGTTTGTAACAACCGGATTGGAAGCCTGGAAGGCATAAATGGCATAATCGGTATTGTTGACGATGCAATTGGAAATGGTTGGATGTGCATTGACAGTGGTAATGGCACCGCCACGGATCCTTTTTGTATTATAATATCTTGAAGGCATGCGCCCGTATTTAAACTGTCCGAAATTCAAAACGCTTGTATCGGAGCTGGTACCTTCAAAAACAATTCCTCCCCAATCACCCGGATTGGGTTGTGATTGGGTGCCATCCTTATTGGTATCCATCGGATTGCCATGATTGTCATCTTTGGCTGAAGTAATCACGATCCTGGTCGAATCTTCTTCTCCATCCGCAAGCAATGTCCCTTTTACCACGATACGATGAGCGCTGTTATATCCTTTAATGACAATCCCCTTATTAACCGTAAGGCTGTATATTTCAGGTATAGTCAGTGTGCCCAGCATCAGATAAGTTACATTCGGTATACCGGTTACATTTCTTTGTTTCAATACAGCATTCTTTGCCAGGGTACCCCCCAACAATCCTATGGCATCATATTCATTATCAGAAAAGGGAAATGTATTGTTCGCAAAAACAGGATCAGCATCAAATGACATGGCAATAGGCACCATATCGCTGGAAGCGATAAGATTATAACGAAATTTGGGATTGGACAAACCGATAAATTCCGCTCCGTAATAATTATTGGCAAATTCACAGCTATCAATGGTAGGACTTGCATCATCGGTAACCACTCCTCCATGATTGCCCGAGCCTCCATAAGTTATTTTACACCTTTTCAAAATACATGAGGCATCATCACTGGCGTTTTTAAAATAGATCGAACCCCAGTCCTTTGAGTTGGGTGTGGTAGCTGTTCCATCATCATTGGTATCCTCACCCAAATTATCATCCTGATAAGTCGTAAAATAGATGAATTCATCCGCACCGGCAACAGCTATAATGGTACCTTCTATATAAAAGCTGCTTTCTGATTTGATAATATTACCAGAGGCAATCTCCAGTGTAGCTCCTGAATATACAGTAAAAGAACTGTAAAAATAATACGGAACATCAATGGTATCTAACAGAAAATTACTGGAAAGATAGCTAAAGTGGATATGAATGCCATCATGATCATTCCCCGTCAAATCATTTGTTTGATTAAAATTCAGGGATCCGGGCCCAGAATAAAGGATTGGCCAGCTATTTTCGGAGATAGTAGTATTTGTAAGATTTACTTCACCTGTTGAAGATAGGATAATGCCTACATTGTTGGATTGTCTAATGGTTGAATTATCGTAGAAACTAGCTGTTCCACGATTGATTTGAATCATGGCATTAGAGAGGTTATTCGTATTTGCATGGCCGCCATATTCAATGGTACAACCCCAAAAATTGGCTTCACCGGCAATAGTGGAATAACCAACCTCAATTTCCTCCCAGTCACCTTTGACTTTCGGTGATTGATCCGATGTAAACCGGCTATAATATGCATTCAACAAGCCTCCTCTAATACTCAGAAAGGTTTTCATCAACACTACATTGCCAGAATCAATCTGTAAGGTCCCTCCGCTGCCTATGGTATAATCACCGGAAAATGCATAAGGGATGTCACTGGTATCCAAAACAAAAGTATTGTTGTTTTGGGAAAAATTAAGATACATCACATCTTCGGTATTGCCTGTAAAGCTATTTCCTCCATTTAACACAACTGAACCGGCGCCCATATAGGTAATTGGACGATAGCAGGCTGATATAACGGAACCGGATAAATGCACCGCTCCATTCAATTCCGTAACTATTCCGGCATTTTTAGATTGCATAATTTCACAGTTGCCTGCAAAGGTAGCTGTACCCCTCTCGACTACAATCATACCGTATGAATCATCTGTTATGGAACGGCCCCCATATTTAATACTGCATCCATAAAAATCAGCTGTTCCATCATCCCCGCCGCTGCCAATCTTTATCTCATTCCACTCGCCTTTAGAGGGAGATACGGATTCAGAAGTAAAGCTACATTTATATGCATCTAGTGCACCTTTTATCTCCATTCCCATATTAGGCTGAAACTTTACAACCACTCCGCTGTCAATGGTCAGCTTGCTCCCGTCATTGACAACAATTGAGCCGGTTACGACATAAGGACTGCCGGCAAGGTTCCACGTTGAATCCTTTGATATGGTTCCGGAAACATCAGTTTGACCTTTGGCTGAGGATAAGTATAATCCACCCAAAACCAAAACAAAAGTTAAAATTTTTCTCATGGTTTTTGTATTAATTACAAATTTGAAGTCCAAGGGTAAAGTGAGAACTCAATTCATTATCCAATAAATGTAGCTCCCGTTATCATAAAGACATGCTGTCCAAAAATATACCCAACAATTGATGTGTGATTGCTGGTATCAAGAAGTACATGGATCCGTTCAAACCTGATTCACGCACGAAAAACGAATAAAACCTTTCAAGCCATAGAATATAAGCACTTTACTCATTTCATGCAACAAATTTGATTTGTATACATTTTTTGCAAGTGAATCAGGTTTTTCGGCATCTGCTAGGTTGCAAAAGCATCGAGCCGGCAAATATCTCATCAGCTTTCGGCGACTTGTATCTACCCAAAACCAGAAGTATGAATAATGCAAAATAAAAGAAAGAAGTAATAAATTACCCGTCTTTTGTTTTTGGCAAGTTAAGCCATATTTATGAAATTGTCAAGTCCTGAGATCAAAATTTACCTTTTGACCGGTTTAAGGTACACTCCATGCCCATGCCCAAGAGTTCCTTTGTTGCTGCAGTAATAACAATCCGCCCATTGCCTGATCCAAGACCAATGACATAATCACCTGGTCCGAAATTAGCTATATCGAGCATTCCTCCCCCACAACAAATTCATCCGGGCAGCGACATAGGGAACATCAAGTATTTGAGCATTTACTTGAGATGCTATAAATATTGTGAAAACGCTTGCAATTCCAATAAAACGGTATTGTGATTTAAGAAGGGTTTGCTGGGAAAGCCTTTAGCAAATCAGCGAGTAGAGGCTTCAAAGTGAAGCTGTATATGGATACTGCGAGCTAAAGACAACGAAGCAGCGTCTGTCTATGGTGCCCGCTGGCTTCGTTACGCTCGTTTGTCATGCCAGTCACTTATTGACTGTCTGTATAATTGACACTATATGGTCAGAGCGAATTATTTTATCATAATGGCCACTTGATAAAAATTATTAACCCCTCCAAGCACTTCATAATCTATGTAGAAAGCATTGCTCCATTCTTCAAAAGATTTAAATTCATGAAGCGGAACATTAAATTCATCAAAAAAGATGATATCTCCTGATTTAAGGATTGGTGTAATTATGGCCAAAACATAAAGCGTAGCAGAATATATATCTGCATCCATATGTATTACTTTTCGTTTATCAGCATCATAATGCTTTAAAAACGGGATCAAAGTTTGTTGAAAAAGACCTTGGTAAAATTCATGTCTATGATCATCAATAACAGGTGGAGTATTATTATTTCCCATATCTCCTTTTTTAAATGGCCCCCAAGATTCCGGAAGCCCGGTAAAAGTATCAAATCCATAAAACCTGGCATCAACATCTTTTATTCGATTAATCCACCAGTTAAAGGAACGACCTTTTGCGACGCCAAATTCCAGATAGTCGATATTTGTATTTAGATTAAAATCATTTATCACTTGTTCATATAAAGATTCCCGTTTGTTATAATTAAATTTTATGGTATAAAAATCGTTTTTGCATTTTTTTTTGTTTATTGCAATCCATTTTGATAATTTGGCCATATGCGCTATAAAATAAAAGAGCTTAATAGGCACAAGTCTATCCATTCTACAAACACAAAAAAAACCCTTTAATTTACCGGGTAATCTGCTTCTTTTTTTTATAAGACCCATTTTT
>CAYYLT010000044.1:7693-15731 GCA_964472385.1 uncultured Bacteroidales bacterium | reverse complement strand
CCTTCATCAGATCCTCCCCCTTGGGCAGCAGCTCCATACGCATAGGCAGCAATCCGCCGTCATACCAGTGAAGTTTTACCGGTGGCATAGCCAGTTTGGGCAAATTGTCCCTGGCAGGGAAAGCATATTCTACTGTTTCAGACTGTGGACAGGAGGCGGTATTGAATTTGGTTGAGCTGCCCCGTACTTTGACCGCATGTTCTAATTTCAAAGCCTGGAAAGCAGGATCAAGCACGTGACAACCCATATCCCCGAATGCACCGGTGCCAAAATCCCACCAACCGCGCCAGTTCCAGGGATGATAAACATCATTGTAGGGTTTCATGGAAGCCGGGCCGACAAAAAGATCCCAATTTAAATGCTTGGGTACTTTCATTTCTTCTTTGGGCGGTTGCAGCCCCTGGGGCCAAACCGGACGATTGGTCCAGGAATGAACCTCTTTGATCTCACCAATCTCCCCATTCCATATCCATTCACAGAGCTTACGGACTCCATGTCCTGAATTACCCTGGTTGCCCATTTGGGTAGCTACCTTATGCTTGGCTGCCAGCCTGGTTAAAAGACGAGATTCATAGATGGAATGGGTTAAGGGTTTTTGACAAAATACATGCTTACCCATTTCGATAGCTCTTGCTGCAATAATGCCATGGGTATGGTCAGGTGTTGCGATCATAACCCCGTCAATGGAATCGCCCAGCTCATCAAACATTTTCCGCCAATCCCAGTATTTCTTGGCATCGGGAAACTCATTGAAACAATCTTCCGAATACTTCCAGTCCACATCGCATAAGCCGATAATGTTCTCTGTGGCCATGGGTTTCAGGTTGCCCAAGCCTTTCCCTCCGACACCGACACCTACAATGTTCATTTTATCACTGGGTGCTTTGTGGCCCAAACCGCTAATGGTATGGCTCGGTAAAATCGTTACACCGGATGCAACCAATGCTGCTTTCTTAAGAAAATCTCTACGGCTATTCATAGTATATAATTTGTTGATTAAAAATGATTAACATTTATTCCATAAAAATTTTGAAGTTTAAATATCCCTTCTGAAATCCCGGCTTATAAAAGCGGCCATTAAACATTAACAAAACGCAATAAAAAATAAGCAACGGATAAGGATCTTGAGCATATAACAGATGGCAATCACTATAAAGACAGACCCATCAGTCCAACTCCTTTAGTTTTATATCCCGGAACCAGACTTTCGTGCCATGATTTTGAAGGGCTATATGTCCTTTATCCGACTTTCCCCAGTCCGGAAACTTATCCCATTTTCCGCTGTTGCGCTTTTTATCCCAGTCGTCGGAATATTTATCATATTCAACGACCACTTCACCATTGAGCATCTGGGTGACCTTATTATTATCAACGACCAACACCATATGATTCCATTCACCGATCTCTTTATAAGGTCGTTTAAGCGGGGGATACATGGCATAATTTGCCCCCATGATCTGCCAGTCCTCCAACGGACTACCCCAATTCTCATGGTCGATGATCTGAAACTCCGGACCGGTTTCATAAGCATACCCATAGGCTGTATCTTCCACCACGTCGAAAAGTACTCCGCTATTGGCTCCTTCAGTTAATTTTACCTCCACACTTAAGGCAAAATCCTCATAGGTATCTTTTGAGATGATGCTTAAACTTTCCCCTTTACCTTTGGTGGTCATGGTTAAGGAGCCATTTTCTATTTTCCAGCAAAAATCGGGAAAGCTATCCATGTTATATCCTTCCCATCCCTCAGCACTGTTTCCATCAAAGAGCAATTTCCAGCCATTTTCCTTTTCCTGTTCCGATAAAGTGTTGGGTTGGGCGTTCAGATCCAGTTCAGCATAGAGCGATTTGGCCTTCTTTTCCTCACCCTTTTGGGTACAACTGGCAAGACCAATTGCCAGTATGATGATAAGTGTTAAAAATGTGTAATACTTTCTCATAAAGCTTAACTATTTAGTGGTTATTCAGTGGCCCAAATTTTAAGTATGAACAGATCAATATTGAGGTTATAAATATATCATTTTTTCATCAATTTCAAAATACCACGGGAATATGCGCATTGTTTCAAGCAATTATCGCTTACCCTGTTACTGACTTACACCCGGCAGTGCGTATATTCCGCAGTATCCATCAACATAAAGGGTGCCATCGGGTCCCACTTCAATAGCGGTCACATCCAGGTGATCGGGAATACCTGTATATTCAGGAGCATGCAGGTTCTTCCAGGTTAGCCCCCCGTCAAGCGAACGGTACAGGGGGCGGCGGGCCTGGCCGTTGGTATTAACGAGATTGGGATTGCCCGGACGCCAGGGACGGCACATCTCCGGATCAACAGATTTGCACGCATATACCACATGTTCCATCCCTGGCCGGGGGTCGAATACCACATGGCCGATCCAGGGTACTTCTTCGATATAAGAAAAGTGGATGCTCGGTTCAAAACCAGTGTTCAGCACGCGCCAATCACCGTTAAAAGCATCAGCGGGATCAGCAGTATATTCATATACACCACTACGGCCTGCTGCCAGTATTCTTATGCCTTCGCCGTTTTGAGCCTCAGGGTTGTGTTCGGAACCGGGATCAATATCCACAGCATGGACGGTTTGCACGCCGGTAGCCATCTGTGGGGATATGGGTGGTTTGGAGATATCCGTACCCGGATAATGCTCCTCCGGAACAGGCGGCAAATCTTTCCATGTCTCACCTCCATCCAGGGATAAGGACAACCGGGGATCTCCCACCGATTGATTCCCGACCAAAACATTTTCATTTGCGGAAGAGATGGCGAGCACATAGCGGTCCATCGCAGACCAGGTATCTCCTGCATCGAGACTTCTCTGGTTACCGGCATACACCACGGAAGTATTAGCGCGCGACCAATAAACGCTATGCTCACCTCCTGCATCAGCATCCGAATCTTCCCAGCTCAAACCTCCATCCCGGCTGATCAAAACGGAAGAAGGATCACCAAAAAGGCTGACAAGCAGGTTGGGGTCATCGGGTTTGATGGCCAGTCCCCTGCCATCTTTGGATTGCGAAGCAAAACCGGCATTTTCGGAAATACTTCTCAAAACCGGATCATTTAGATAAGTACTGGAAATCCAACTTAAGCCTGAATCCCGGGTGGTAAGAAATCCGCATTCGGTTCTGGCCACTCCCATATGCTTGCTTTCCGGACCAATGGCAATTTGTGCCGCCTCTTTATAGGGTCCCCCATAGGCAAAAGGTTTCCAGGTAGCGCCATAATCACGGCTTTTCAACGGGGTTTTGTCAAAATTCTGCGTCCACCAGTAGACCACACCGGGATCACGGGCGTCGAAACCTACAGCGGGCCCCTGACCCTGGTGGAAAGCATTTCGCATGGCTCCCTCCGGCGCTGAATGATGGCCCGGATTATAATTCACCATAGAAGGCATATGTCCATTGTCTAACGGATAAGGCTCATTCCACGTCACTCCTCCATCCATGCTGTATTGCAGGGCTGTTGTCATACCCCGACTCTGGTTGCGAACAACGATATGATCGGCATCCTGAGGATTGATATGCACATCAATAAACCAGTCAACATTGCCCTGACTTGATGTGCGCGAAGAAGCCAGCAGGGTACCACCGCTTTTGAACTGTGCCAGGGTATTGCCTCCCCTTGTGCCATCCTGGTAATCCTTGATGACCATTCCCCTCGACCAGTCATCGGGTGAAACCGCTACATCAACATAATTTTCCTCATTAGACAATTCAATGGTCGACACCTCATAGGGCTGCTGAGGGGCAACCTCCACACGCCATAATTTTCCTTTGGGCACTATGCTGCGAGATCCATATTCTCCCGGCTTCCCAACGATCACATACATTAAGGTGGTATTATCCGGGCCTTTTGCAACGCTAAGGGTTTTGATCGGACGACCGGCAAAAGCCACTACATCCCATGTATCCCCGTCATCTATGGATCGCACCAGGCCCCGGTGATGGCTGCCAAAATAAATGTGATCCCTGCGATCGGAATGCGGATCCTCAGCAATCTGATTCTTCCCGGCCGGACCTTTGTACTTGGGCGTATTATCCGGCATGGTATAAATTTGTTCCCAGGACTGCCCTTTATCCCTGGTCCGCCAAATACCCGGTATCGCCGTTTCGGTGGGATAGCAATACCCCACAGAACCGCAGGGATGGCCGTACAGTAGATAAGCTGTAGGGCCATGGTGGGTGGAAAACCTAACATTCAAGGCCAAACGGTGCAGCGGCATGTCTACCGGTTGGAACTCCCTCCCGTCCATAGCAACAAAAGCCGCACTCATATCAAAGCCTGTCATCATAAAGGTTGGATCTACCGGGGATACCTTAAAAAAGTGCATCCATTCGGAACGGGCTGAACCTTGATAAGGCGGAAAATCCGGAGACTTTCTGTGACGCGCGCCCGGGAAGCCATACCTTCTCCAGGTTTTCAGGCTGTCATTTGTTCCTTTTACCTCTAACACCTGCTTCTTCTCAAACGTACCCTTTCCGTCGGTATTCTCGTACCAGGCCATATGATTGGCATAAGACACCATCAGATCCTGATCTCCGTCTCCATCTAGATCCGATGCAGAAAGATTTTGGCCTCCAGACACTGAAGTTGCGATAATTTGTTTAGGCCCAAAAGCTCCCTTGCCATCTGTATTTTCATACCAGGCAACAGTATTGTCCCCTTTGGAAAGGGAAAGCACATCCGAATAACCATCCCCATTCAAATCAGCTGAAAATACCGCCTGTGGCTGATTGCCTGAAGAATCAATGGTTTGTTGCGGAGCATAATTGCCCTCGGCATCGATATGCTCAAACCACGCTATCTGATTCTTTTCCGGGAACGAAGAAAGAATATCCTCATCCCCGTCACCATCCAAATCAGTAAGATATATCGATGTTGGGGTTTGGTTATCAGAGGCAAATATGATACTGGAATGATCTTTCTTGAAAAAAGTCTGGGAGTGACTAGAGGATATGCTAAAAGCTAAAACGATCAGCAGAAGGAATATACGAACCATGGTTTGTAAAGGTTGCATGATTAGATGATTGAATGTACCCATTCCTCAGTTGGCTTGGCATTCAAAAATAAAAAAAATATTGTGGGAATAATGTGCATATCAGTAAAAATAGAGCATATAACAATGGACCAAGTCCTGACACCCAATGACTATTTAGCCTGTATTATTCATAAAAAATGGATAAAAATTTATAAACACAAAAATTATTTAAGTGAATATTTTTGTTCGCCTTTAGCACATCATCTACTTCTTTGGCTTCAGCTCGCAGTATTCATATACAGCTTCGCTTTGCCGCCTCCTAGCTGATGTACTAAAGACTATTTCAGCAAATCCTATTTTATGGCCAGGAATAACAACTGAGCCTGTCCGGCCCCTGCCGGAACAACAAGCAAACTGGTTCCAACTTTTGTCAAACCCTCAGGCATTCAGACATTCACGTATTCATGTATTCTCCCATCAGTTGGCAGTTGGCAACATCTCATGCACATTCAAACTTTAAAACATTCAAACGCCTTATCAAACACTCAAACATTGAAGCATTCAACATTCACGCATTATCAACTATTGAAGCATTATCACTCTTCGGGCACGCCGGGCAGGGCATAAATGCCTGAGTATCCGCCCACGTAGAGGGAACCATCAGGGCCTACCTCCAGGGCGGTAACATCCAGATGATCAGGCATACCTGTATATTCCGGTGCATGAAGTGCTTTCCATGTCTGACCGCCATCACGAGAACGATATAAGGGACGGCGGGCCTGACCATTAAAATGCAGCATATTGGGATTTTTTATGGTACGCCAGGACCGGCACATTCTCGGGTCGGATGATTTGCAGGCATACACCACATGCTCCATTCCCGGGCGAGGATCAAAGGCTACATGACCGATCCAGGGAACCGGTTCTATTTTGGAAAAATGAACACTGGGTTCAAACCCTTCATTCAAAATGTGCCAGCTTCCTTCAAAAGGATCCTCCGGTTGCCCGGTATATTCATAAACCCCGCTTCGGCCGGCAGCCAGTATCCTGACACCTTCATTTCCTTTGACGGTAGGATCATGCTTTAAGGATGGATCAACAGACACAGCATGGGCAGTTTGTATACCACAGATCATAGTGGGAGATATGGGCGGCTTAGAGATGTTGGTACCCGGATAATATTCCTCCGGCACAGCCGGTAAAGCCTTCCATGTTTGACCCCCATCGACGGACAGGGCTAACTGGGCGCCCCCCGTAGTTTGATTGCCTACCAGGATGTTCTCATTCGAAGCCGATACAGCCAGCACCAGACGATCCATGGGCTCCCAGGTATCCCCGGCATCCACACTTCTTCTTTTTCCGGCATAAACCACGGAAGGATTAGCAGGAGACCAGTAGACCGCGCTTCTGCCTCCCGCCTTCTCACCAGTATTTTCCCAGCTTAAGCCGCCATCATGACTTGTGAGGAGGATCGTCGGAGATCCGTATAAACCAACCAAAACACTTGGATCATCCGGCTTATAGGCAATACCTCTGCCAAATTTGCCCTGTGTGGTATTTCCCACTTCATCAAGGTGTCTTTTGATCACCGGGTCGGTCAGATGGGTACTGGCGATCCAGCTCAGACCGGAATCGCGGGAGGTAATCAAACCGTGTTCAGCTCTGCCAACGCCCATATGCTTGTGTTTGGGTCCAACAGCTATTTGTATGGCCTGTTTAAAAGGCCCACCATAAGCAAAGGGTTTCCAGGTGACGCCATAATCCGTGCTTTTCAACGGTGTCTTGTCGATATAATTGTGCGTCCACCAGTATACCACACTGGGATCCCGGGCGTCAAAACCTATCGCGGGGCCCTGGGCTGCCTGAAATTGATCCCGCATGGCTCCTCCAGGCGCATTGTAATGCGTAGGATTGTAACTGATGATATTGGGTACATGCTCATCCACAACAGGGTATGGATCATTCCAGGTCGATCCGCCATCCAGGCTATATTGCACGGCATTTGACATCGTTTGGGTATGGGACCGCACAATCGCATGATCCGAAAAGGATGGATTGATATGGACATCAACAAAACCCCGCACACCGGCTTCTTCAATGGTCTGTACCACTTTAAACTGTGTTCCCCTTTCGCTGAATGCCAGCAGCTCTTTACCTCCTCTGGTGCGTTCGGCAATCTTACGAATAGCGAGGCCGCTGGTCCAGTCAGAGGGACTCACTTCCACATCAACAAATTTATGTTTTTCATTTAACTGGAACCTGGTAATTTCACAGGGGGCTTCTGCAGCAACCTCTATACGCCATAGATTACCGGCAGGTACATAATTCCTGTCTACCGTATGCCTTTCTTTACCAACAATAACATAAAGAATGGTCTGCTCCCCAAGCCCCTGGGCAGCTTCTATGGTTTTTACCGGATAACCCTCAAAAGCTATGGTTTTCCAGGATGCTCCATGATCTGTTGAACGTACCAGACCCCGGTGTAGGCTGCCAAAATAGATATGGCCGCTTCGTTTGGGATGGGGGTCGATGGCTATCTGCTGTTTGCCTGCTGGCCCTCTGCATTGGGGAGCATCAGACGGCATCGTATAAATTTGTTCCCACGATGCTCCTTTATCGGTCGTTCGCCAGATACCAGGAATGGGGGAATCTGGCGGATAACAAGCGCTGAGTGAATCACAGGAATGCCCGTAATGCATGTAGGCCGTCTGGCCATCATGGGGACTAAAAGTCACATTGTTCGCCCAGCGGTGCAGATGCATATCGACAGGTTTAAATTCCCGTCCGTTGGTCGAATAAAAAGCCCCGGTCATATCGAGTCCAACCATCATAAATGTAGGATCGACAGGAGAAACCTTAAAAAAATGCATCCACTCCGTACGGTCGGATCCCTGATAAGGGGGGAAATCCGGTGAAGCTTTGTGCCGGGGGCCGGGCATCGTGTAACGCCGCCAGGTCTTGACGGGGTCATCTGTTGAATTTTTCCGTTCTGCTTCAGGCGAAGGCTGTGTGGTGCCTGTTAGGGTGCTAAAGCTAAA
>CAYYLT010000044.1:0-7593 GCA_964472385.1 uncultured Bacteroidales bacterium | reverse complement strand
AGTTTATTCCAGGTTTGTCCGCCATCCGTAGAGCGATACAGGGGATATTTGGCCTGTCCGTTGGTATGGATCATATTCGAATTGTTCCGGCTGCGCCAGGGACGAACCATCTCCGGATCATATAATTTGCAGGCATATACCACATTTTCCATGCCCGGCCTGGGATCAAACAAAACATGACCCACCCAGTATACCTCCTCAACATAGGAAAAATGAACACTGGGCAAAAATCCTTCATTCAGGGCATTCCAGCTACCATTATATGGATCGCCGGGCTCTGCCGTATATTCATACACGCCCATGCGGCCTGCCGCGAGAATACGTACTCCTTCGCTACCCCCCAGGGCCGGGTCGTGCTCGGAACCCGGATCAATAGCTACAGCATGGGTGGGTTGAATACCGGTAGTTAACACCGGGTTGAACGGTGATTTCTCTGTAGTGGTACCGGGAAAATTCTCTTTGGGAATGGCCGGCAGGTCGGTCCAGCTATCACCCCCGTCAATAGACAGGGACAATTGTGCAGCTCCAGTAGACTGATTGCCCACCAGGACATTTTCATTCGAGGGAGAGACATCGAGCACAAAGCGATTGATGGCTTGCCAGGTATCTCCGGCATCACGGCTGCGTTGGTCTCCCACATACACCACCGAGGTGTTGGCACGGGACCAATAAACACAACCTTCATCACTGGTTTTCGCACCGGTATTTTCCCAGCTCAGGCCCCCGTCTTTGCTCATTAAAATAGATGCCTGGGAAGGCACCCCATAAAGCGCTATAACCGTATCGGAGTTGTCGGGATGATACCCTATACCCCGTCCGTATTTACCTGCAGTGGAACCGCCGCTCAGCAATGGATCGGTAACATGGGTGCTGGCTCGCCAGCTCAAACCCGAATCACGCGTAGTCACAAAACCATACTCTGCTCTTGATACACCCATGTTCTTGGCTTCCGGTCCGACAGCTATCTGTGAGGCCTCTTTGTAGGGGCCGCCATAAGCAAAGGGCTTCCACGTAGCCCCATAATCCCTGCTTTTCAGGGGGGTTTTATCAAAATTCTGGGTCCACCAATACACCACCTTGGGGTTGTTGGCATCAAAACCTACCGAGGTGCCCTGCGCCTGATGCCAGGCATCACGCATGGCCCCACCGGGAGCCGTATGGTGACCGGGATTGTAACTAAGCATCGACGGGATGTGTCCATCTACAACTGTATAGGGATCATTCCAGGTTTTGCCGCCGTCCAGGCTATATTGCAGGGCTACAGACAAACCGGAAGCTTGTGATCGCATAACCACGTGGTCCGGATTTTGAGGATTGATATGCACATCGACAAAATGCTTGACATTAGCCTCTGATGAAGTACGCTTATGATCCAGCACCGTACCGCCATTTCTAAATTGCGCGAGTTGCTCACCCCCGCGGGAATTATCTTCGTAATCACGGATGATCATTCCTCGTGACCAGTCATCGGGTGAAACCGCCACATCAACAAAATCCCCTTCGGTGGACAACTGCACGGTCGAGACCTCATAAGGAGGCTGAGGATCAACCTCTACACGCCAGAACTTACCATCAGGTATGATATTGCGGGAACCATATTCATCGGGCTCTCCTACGATCACATACAATACCGTTTGATCTTCCGGGCCTTTTGCTGCATCAAGGGTCTTAATGGGATGACCTTCAAAAGCCACTACCTCCCATGAGGCTCCGTCGTCCACAGAGCGTACCAGGCCCCGGTGGTTGCTGCCAAAATAGATGTGATCGCTTCGTCCGGGATGCGGATCCTCAGCAATTTGATTCTTACCGGCCGGACCTTTGCATTGGGGAGTATTATCCGGCATTTGATAGATCTGCTCCCAGGTTTCGCCTTTATCTTCTGTTCTCCATATACCCGGTATTACGGATTCTGTAGTATAGCAGTACCCGACGGTTCCACAGGCTGTACCATAAAGCAAGTAAGCTGTATTTCCGTCGTGCGGTGAAAAACTTACATTGAGGGCAAAACGGTGCAGGGGCAGGTCCAGTGATTCAAACTCCCGGCCATCGGTAGATATATAGGCCGGTCCCATATCAAAACCATTGAGCATGAAGGTGGGATCAGCCGGGGATACTTTAAAAAAGTGCATCCATTCCGAGCGGTCGGAACCCTGATAAGGTGGAAAATCCGGAGAGCTTTTATGGAGCGGGCCGGGATAAGTATTGCGTCTCCAGGTTTTGAGCGAATCACCCAATGGTTTAAGGCTTAATGCCTGTTTGGTGCCAAAAGATCCCTGGCCGTCAACATTCTCATACCACTTGATATGACGACGATAGGTCACTACCACATCCTGATCTCCATCGCCATCTATATCAGAGGCAGAAACAGATTGTGCTCCGCTGGCAGACTGGGTAATGATCTGCTTAGGACCAAATGTGCCCTGCCCGTCGGTGTTCTCATACCAGGCAATGGTACTGTCCCCTTCGGAGGCCACAAGGACATCCGGATTACCGTCGCCATTCAAATCAGCCGAATATACCGCTTGCGCCTTACTGGAGGACGCTGAAATGGTCTGCTGAGCACCATAATTACCCTGACCATCAACATTTTTATACCAGGCTATCCGGTTATCCTCTCCCGTTGAAGAAAGCATATCCGGATCGCCATCTCCATCCAGGTCTATCATATGTATGGATGTAGGCGTATTCTCTTCAGAGGAATGTACAACATTTTCCTTTTCCCCGTTAAAAAAATGCTGGGATTTGCCTGAAAAAACAGCGCACGTCAATGCAATCAGTAGTAGGCATTTTTTATACATGATATTGAAGATTTTAATGCGTGAATGTGTGAATGCTTCAATGCGCAAATGATAGCACAAAGCCATATTATAAAAAAATGAAATGGCAGGCTGTCCAAAAGCAATATTCAAACAGTCCTGCATTTGTTAGCCTAACAAAAGTAAAAAAAATTATGGCAAATAATGATAAGGCGAAACCCAAATAAGCCATAATTCCCGTGGAATATTGTTTTAAAGGAAGAAGGCAAGCATGAAACATATCAAACGGATAACCACCGAATATAGCCTTCGTGGTTATCCGTTTGATCTGCTTTCCAATATCTACCATTTTATGCCCGACCTTAAGTTTTTCGGGCAATAAAATACTTATTGCGCTTCCAGCCAGATGGCTTCACCGCCTCCTTTGGCCATGACAACGGAATGCTCATCGCCGGCAGTCACTGTCATCTCTTCTACTACAACATGTTGGGGATTTTCATCCGCATCCGGGGCATCCTTATAGAAATGCGCTGTATATTCTTTTCCTTCTTCGAGAAAATCAAATGAAAATGAAACTTCCCTGCCTGATTGCTCATCATTCATTACTCCTACAAACCAGTCATTCCCTTTTCTGCGTGCCAAGGCAATATAATCGCCGGGATAACCTTTAATGAATTTGGTTTCATCCCAGGTTACCGGCACCTGTTTGATGAACTCAAACTGCTCCGGGGCGCTTTCATAAGCCTGGGGATAGTCGATCAGCATTTGCAAAGGTGAAAAATATACCGCATACATAGCAATTTGCTGGGCACGTGTGGTTTTGATATGCTTTGGAAAACCCTCTGCCCCGTCCAGATCAAAAGCGCCGGGTGTGAAATCCATCGGACCACATAGCATACGTGTATAAGGGATGACCACATAATGCTCTAATGTGGTGTTCGAATCCCATTTGGTATATTCCATTCCGTGGATTGCTTCGGTGCTGATATAGTTGGGATAAGTGCGCTGAACACCGGTAGGTTTATGTGCTCCGTGGTAGTTTACCAACAATTTATTTTCAGCAGCTACTTTCAACATATAATGCACATGGTTAACCAATTCCTGGTCTTCCCCGGCAAAATAATCAGGTTTAATGCCTTTTACACCCCATTGGGCAAAAGTGGTCAATACCGTATCCACCTTCTCTTTTGACAGGATCGATCCCAGGTGCAACCATAACAATACATCTATATCTTTCTCCTGCGCATAATCAATGACCTCATGCAGGTCATAATACTCCTCTCGCGTCTCTTCCATGGTAAACACATCTTCATCCTGAGGATTTGACCATACCTCAGTTTCCAATGAATAATAACCCACACAGATCAATATATAAGGTATATTGTTGCGGGCTGAAAAATCCACGTAGTATTTCAAAACTTCCGTACTGGGTTCACCGGACTGGATATCATGGGGCACATCCATCGTTCTGGTTTTGATATCGGGGTCGGATACGATACGATCATTCCACCAGAGCCAGGTGACCTTTCCGGGTTTAATCCAGGATTCATCCTCCAAAACGCTGGGATCATTCAAATTATAAATGAGGGGTGATTCCATGAATTTGCCCCCCTGATCTCCTACCATAACCACGCGCCAGGGGGAGGAATGGGGCGCTGTGCCATCGACCAGATCCACCTCGTTGTTTTGATCGGTTGTATCCAATACACTATAGAGTGATCCAGGATCCAATGAATCCTTAACGAGGGTCATCCCGGCATAATCAGTCAGATCGGCTTCCATAATGGAAATCCAGGAGTTCTCCAATTCCATGAGTACCGGTACGCTCACATAAGAAGCCGGATCAATATCTGAAAAAGACATGGTTTTTTGCACATTTTGATAGCGGCCGGGCTGGTTGGCAATATGGATAAAGCAATTGGGATCGCCGGGAATACGAAATCGCGTTTCTTCTGAGGCAATAGTAAAATCGGATAAACCCGGTTGCTCAGGGATATGGTATCTGAAAGCGGCGCCATCATCATAAACCCTGAAAATAATATCCAACCGGTGTTTGGGTTCTTCAACCTGCTCCAGGGAGACCGTAAGCTCATTGTAATGATTTCGATAGGTATCATGGATACCCCATACCGGCTCCCAGGTTTCATCAAAGCTGCTCCTGCTAACTTCAAGCACCTGAAACTTGCTGTCGGGCCGGATACCCGATTTCATCCGAAGCCCCAGCTCAGATAACCTGATTGCTGTATCACTTTTATGTTGGATACTATAAAAAGGTCTGCCTGCTTTTAGCTCAAAATCAACCGATATGTGTTCATCAGGTGATGACAATTGATATGCATTATCCTTTTTACCGCAGGATACCAACAGCATATTTCCTGCTAAAATCAGGATCCCCAGACGGAAGAAAAGCTTCATCTTTAACATGTTCATAGATTTAAATTTTATGCGTTTATAATCATTGTTCAAAATTGATTGAAATGTGCGATCCATATAAAATTTCAGGATAGGATCCAATGTGAGATATTGGAGGATTTCAGGATCCTTTTTGGCGCTGTCTGTAAATTTAAAATGGGAAGATTGGCGGGTATAGCTTTAATGGGTTGATAAGACATGGCAATAATGGTTAGGTTATATCAATATTATATGTATAAATGAACCATTCATTCTGCGTTCGAAAATACAAAATAAAACAAACAATAAAAAATTACCATAAAAAATAACACGGAACATGTATAAAAATACGCATAATTCATTTATTATGTAAATAATCCTGAACAATGCATTAAACATTTTCTAATGCATTGCGAAAGAATGGAATCTTATTAACTAGAGTCTGTCTATATGTCTATAAACTCAAGTATTTGTCCTATAAAGTTTAAATTCGAGGCGTGTGAAAAATCTAAACCGCAGCTCCGGATAAGAATATGGCCAAACCGGCCGGTGAATGGAATTTTATGCGCGTCATTGCCCGGGGCAGCCTGCTTAAAGTTCACTTAAACGGTGAGCAGGTTGTGGATGTTAACCTGGAAAATACCAGTCGCAGCGACCGCCCGGCAAAAGGTTATGTTGGGCTACAAAACCGCGGGCTGCCGGTATGGTTCCGGAACGTAAAAATTGAAGAACCGGACTAAATCCGGTATTCAGAAATGAATTTCCAATTCGGGTTTACTGCAAAACACAAAAATCACTTATAATCCAAAGGATACAGGCATTATTTTTTTTCAGCAAACCCTAATTCATCGCAATTTTGAATGCAAAAGCATGTTCGCAAGGCTTTTCTGAGGGAGGTTGAATGGTTATTCCCTGAGAAGTGAGGGACCATTTAACCTTTTCTGCAGTGCCCAGCAATGAAACTGACTGGATATCCGAATCATTGAAATCCCCAAGGGACCTGATGGTAATGGGTTCATCAGGCCAGGTAAGTGCTATGGCATAAAGGGTTTGGTCATCTTTTTGAGTAAAGCGGATATCACCCTCTCCAAATCTTTTCCAGTAGGTTGTTCCATAGATAGCTTCCCCATTAACTTCCAGCCATCTGCCAAGATCCATGAGTCTATCCTGCATCAGTAGCGGAATGGAGCCATCTGCTTTCGGGCCAACATTAAGCAAAAGATTTCCGTTTTTGCTTACAATATCGACCAGCATATCGATGATCTGGTTACTGGTTTTGTATTCGCTTTCCTCTGTAACCTTGCTATAACCCCAGGAATGCGGATCGATAGAAGTGCAGGTTTCCCATTTATGCGGAGTCAGGGTATCCATTTTTGCCCGTTCGGGGGTATAGAAATCACCCCTTTCATGCCGTACTTTTCCAAGACGGTCATTGACTGCAACTTCTTTGCCCCATTCCTGAGCCATGTTGTAATAATCCGCAACCAGTTGTTTGGATTGATATTGTTCGGCTGTTCCGACCCAATCACCATCCAGCCAGAGCAGAGAAGGTTTATAGATCTCCAGTAGCTCATAGAGCTTTTTGCGCATGTATTCCAGGTAGGCGGGATCCATTTCCCCATATTCATGGCCGGGTATTTTTCCGGATATTTCTTGGGGCCAGTCGGGCCATTTGTAATAATTCAACAAGCCATGAAAAGAACCGGCAAATTTCATCTGTTGCTTTCTCACCGCATTGGCCAGCTCACCTACCAGATTGCGTTTGGGTCCCTTATCCAGCGCATCATATTGGGTATATTGACAGTCCCATAAAGGAAAGCCGTCATGATGCTCAGCAGTCAACACCACATAACGCGCACCAGCTTCTTTAAAAAGTTTGGCCCATTGATGCGGATCCCATTTTTCAGCCGTAAAATCCGGCAACAATTCATGGTATTCAAACTTAGATGTATCCCCATAGGTTTGTTTATGGTAATCATACACCAGTGAACTGGTATCATGCATCCGTTGGGCATACCATTCCGTACGGTAGGCAGGTACGGAGTACACACCCCAGTGAATGAATATGCCCAGTTTGGCATCATCATACCATTGCGGCAGTGGATGGGATGCGATGGATTCCCAGGTGGATTCATATTTTTCATTTTCTTTCTGCTGACATCCGGAAAATATCAAATTTCCTGCAAGGAACAACATACTCAATACAAATAGAGTAATTCTTTTTTTTTGTCTCATCATATGATCATTGCATTTGGATTCGTATTCCTGCTATCCCAAATTTCCCACAAATCATTCTGTTGATATTGCGTGCACGACGTAGTCACCTGCTCCGGGTTTGCTGAAAAACACAAAAAATGCCTATACTACATAGAATGCGTGCATTTATTGTTTGCAAATTGTAAGGTTATGAGCAAATATTTCGTTCAACGCCTTGTCTTTTTTATGA
>CAYYLT010000043.1:0-16124 GCA_964472385.1 uncultured Bacteroidales bacterium | reverse complement strand
TTCCGAGTGCGCCAATTTTTGGGCATCTGCTGCGTTGCAAAAGCCTCGAAGTAGGGTTTGCTGAAAAAGTCTTTAGTACATCAGCTACGAGGCGGCAAAGCGAAGCTGTATATGAATACTGCGAGCTGAAGCCAACAAAGTAGATGATGTGCCAAAGGCTAACAAAAAATTATCATAAAAAAGACAAGGTGTTTGACGAATATTTGCTAATATCCCTGCAATTTGCAAATAATAAATGTACGCATTCTATTTATTATAGGCATTTTTTGTGTTTTTCAGCAAACCCGACGTAGGCGACTACGTCATCGGCTTTCGACGCCTTGCATCTACCCAAAACTTGACGCATGAATAATGCAGGTTAGACAATTGTTGCAATATAAGGAATTTGATAAGAAAATCTTTCAATGCTTAAGGGTAAAATTGCAATTCAGTTGAGGGAAATTTATTAATTTAGCATGAGGTTGTAAAAAATTAGCAACTGGTTATAAAGTCATTGGAGAGATAGTATGATTGATAAGGCAACTGTTGAGCGGATCATCGAAGCAGCAGACATCACCGATGTTATACAGGATTTCGTCAATCTCAAAAAGCGTGGCGCGAATTATCTGGGACTCTGCCCCTTTCACAACGAAAAAACACCATCCTTCATTGTTTCCCCTTCTAAAGGCATTTTCAAATGTTTTGGCTGTGGAAAAGGAGGCAATGCCGTTAACTTCATTATGGAGCATGAACACCTGAGCTATCCGGAAACATTGCGCTTTCTGGCGGATAAATATCATATTGAAATAAAGGAGAAGGAATTAACGGCCGAAGAGATTAAAGAAAAGAATGTAAGCGATAGTCTGTTTATCATAACCAACTATGCAAAAAAATATTACCGTGAAAACCTTATGCATCATGAGGAAGGAAAGTCCATTGGGCTGAGTTACCTAAGAGAAAGGAATATACGTGAAGACATGATCGAAAAGTTTGAATTGGGGTACAGTCTGGATCAGTGGGAAAGCTTTACTCAGAATGCACTAAGCAAAGGTTTCAAACAGGAATATCTTGAAAAGACCGGTTTAACGATAGTTAAAGAAAACAAGCGATATGACAGATTCAGGGGAAGGATCATGTTTCCTATCCACAGTCTTTCCCGAAATGTCGTAGGTTTTGGAGGCAGAATACTTAAAAAAGATGAAAAAGCTGCCAAATATCTCAATTCACCCGAATCCGAAATATATCATAAGAGCAATCTGCTTTATGGCATTTATCAGGCTAAAAAAGCCATTACCAGAAATGATAACTGTATTCTGGTGGAAGGTTATACCGATGTAATTGCTTTTCATCAGAAAGGGATAGAAAATGTTGTGGCTTCTTCCGGTACCTCACTAACAGAAAATCAAATACGACTAATCAAAAGATTTACCCCTTATATAACCATTATTTTCGATGGTGATCCTGCAGGAATAAAAGCTTCATTACGAGGAATAGACCTGATCCTCGAGCAGGGAATGCATGTTAAAGTGCTGCCTCTCCCCGAAGGAGAAGATCCTGATTCATTTGCCAAAAAGCAGGGGGCCTCCGAGTTGGTCCGGTATATTGAAACGCATGAACAGGACTTTATTCATTTTAAAACCCGCTTGCTCTCAGATGAAGCCCAAAACGATCCTGTTAAACAAGCCAACCTGATCAATGACCTGGTTCGGTCCATAGCTGTCATACCCGACGGAATTACGCGAACAGTTTATATTAAAAACTGCAGCAATATACTCGATATGGACGAGAAAATTCTCTATGACGAGACCAATAAAATACGACACAAAAGAGCCAGGCAACAATACAAAAGAGATCAGACAAACAGGGAAAAAGAAAAAAACAACCAGAACCTCACCTCTGTCCCTGCCTTCATAGAAGAGGTGTATTCTGAAATCCAGGAAAAAGAGATCATCAGATTACTCTTACTATACGGTGAACATCAACTTTTTACCTACCAGGAAGACAAATACGATAGTCCCAAAAGCCTTACCGTAGACCAATACATCATCAAAGAAATAATGAATGATAACCTGGAATTCAAAAATTTGATTTATAAGCAGATCTTTGAAGAGTACCTGGAAATTCTCAATAAAGGAAGCCATCCGGATAAAAACCATTTCATACACCACAGCGATGAAAATATCAGCAAGCTTTCAGCTGATCTCTTAAGCCCGAATTATGAGCTGAGCGATTTTTTCATCAAAAAAAGCGGAGTTTATGTAGAAACAGAGGACATGAAACTTAAATTGCTGGTGCCTGAAACCATTATTGCCTACAAAAGAAAGATCCTGGAAAAAGCCCAGAAAGATAAGGTCAAAGAGCTGCAGGAAGCACAGCAATCCGGCCAGGCGCAGGAAAAAATCATACAATTGCAACAGGAGTATCAAACCATTACAAAGGCCATCAATTCAATTTCAAAAGATCGGGGTTGGGTAGTATTTCGTTGATATCCTCATCTACCTGAACGCTTGCTATTTTTGATGATAATCACTGGTATTTGTTTTTCGATTCTCCTTAATCGTTCGGTAACATTTCCCAGCAAAGTAGTAACTACCGACGTTCTCCCTCTCGCTCCAACAATTAAAAGTTCAATCTTTTCAGTTTCTGCCGACTCATACAACTTTTCAGCCTGACTCTTAAATTCTTCATTTACCCCCAGCTCCAACGGTATACTTTCCGGATCTACATCAAACCTGGTCAGGTATTTCCGGAAACGTTTCCGGATCTTTTTCTCCAGCATACTTTGGGTTCTCATGGTAGTAGCCGGAAAGTAACTTTTTCTTATATCATATAGATAGTAACACATCAGTGGGGTACCCACAGCCGTTGCTATATCCAGAGCCCGCAAAAAAGCTTCCTCTGAGTCTTTTGAGAGATCTGTCGCACAGAGAATTTTATTGAGCTGCAATTCAGGGTTCTCAGGGATAAACATCAGATCGGTCTCTGCCTCTGAGGCTATTTTATGACCATAATGAGCTGTACGGTCTTCACCATATTTTTGCCCTATAAGGGTCAAATCCACTTTTTCTTTCCGGGTAAAATCAATGATCACATTGGCGGCATCCTCATGCTCGATTTTTGTGATGACATTGGTATCAATCTTCTGTTTAAAATGGCTGGAAACCACACTATTAATTTCTTCTTCAATTCTCTGGCTTAAGCTGGTCTTCAGATCCGGAAAATTTTTATTTGATTTGTCCGGAAGGTCATAAGCCTGGATAGCATGAAAAAATATAACCTTACCCATTTTCAGCTTTTGACTCAGAAAAGCAGCATATTCGATCAGATACTGATCAATGTCTGTCAGGTCAAGACAAACAAGCAGCGTATTTAAATGATTGATAGATCCCATCTTTTATGATTTTTTCTCATCCAAACGATTGGATTGCTTATTTTTATTTTTGGTCATCAGACCATAAACAAGTTCTTTATAAGACTCCCTTTCTTTGGCTTTTTCATGCAACATTTCTTTTTCATATTCTTTGCGAAGTCCTTTTAATAAGCTCACTCCCATAACAATCAGAATAACCGCAAAAGGCAATCCCGTAGCTACAGCAGCAGTTTGCAGGGCCTTTAATCCACCCCCCACCAGCAGGATAGCAGCTACAGCACCTTCCATAGAAGCCCAGAACACACGCTGTCCTACCGGAGATTTCAGCTTTCCCCCGGAGGTAAAAGCATCGACAACCAGGGAACCGGAATCAGAGGAAGTAACAAAAAAGCTAATTACCAGTACAATAGCAGCAAAATTGGTGACCTGGGCCAACGGAAAATTTTCAAAAAGATGGTAAATTGAGGTTGCAACATTGTCTTTCACGGCTGCAATGATATCAGCAGTACCATTCAATTCGAGGTAAAGTGCCGATCCTCCGAATGCAGTAATCCATAGAAACGTTAACAAAGTAGGCACAATAAGTACACTTAGTACATATTCCTGAACAGTCCTTCCCCGGGATATCCTGGCAATGAACATCCCAACGAAAGGTGACCACGAGATCCACCATGACCAGTAGAATATGGTCCACTGATTTTGCCAATTCGTTTGTCTGTAGCTTTCAGTCCACAAACTCTTATCAAAAAAACCGGATAAATAGTTGCCGATATTCTGGGCATAAGAATCAAGAATAAACACGGTAGGCCCCAAGATAATGATAAAAACCAGCAGAACAGCGCCCAAATTGATATTCATCTCGCTGAGTTTTTTTACTCCATGATTCAGGCCCGAAACAACAGAAATGGTTGCGGCACCTGTTATGGCTATAATCAAAATCACCCTTGTCGTAAGGGTATCAGGCGAGGAGAAAAGGTGGTTCAAACCTGCACTGACCTGCTTTACCCCCAAACCCAAAGAAGTAGCCAAACCAAAAAGAGTAGCCATGACAGCCAGTATATCAATCACATCTCCTGGCCATTTATAAACCTTCTCGCCAAGTATAGGATAAAATATTGAGCGAAAAGCCAAAGGCATATTGCGATTGAAAGAGAAAAAGGCCAGTGCAAGTCCCACCAGTGTATATATAGCCCAGGCATGCAAACCCCAATGCAGAAAAGTGGTTTTCATAGCTTCCTGAGCAGCTTGAATATTTTCTCCTTTGCCCAATGGAGGTTCAGTAAAATGGTATATGGGTTCTGCAACACTCCAAAACAAAATCCCAATACCCATACCTGCACTGAATAGCATGGCAAACCACGACCCCCGGCTAAACTCAGGAACAGCATTCCGGCCTCCCAAGCGTAACTTACCATACCTGGAAAAAGCAAAATACAAAGTGAAAATCAAATAAAAATTAACAACCAACACCAAAAACCATCCGAAGTTTTTTGATATCCAATTTTGAATGTTATCAAAAATCTGTTCCATCGGATCACCAATGATCAGGGTTATGGCTATAAACACGATCAAAAGTATTACTGAGGGCCAAAACACAGGCGGATGAATGTCAAAGTATTTTTTCATTCCTTTCACTGTTTTTTGCTTATCTATTGTCATCTTGGTTTAATATCCTAATTAGTGTTTATAGACAGACTCAAACTAATAACGGCAATGATAATCTGTTTAGACAAACCGTAAATTAATCAGCTCAGCCCAAATAATCATGTACCCTATCAAGGCTGATGTCCCACAATTTATCCTGTACATTGGTTTCACAAGTTATTGTTACGGAGCTCTGAGGTATCTTATTAACAAAATACTTCCCGGAAACATCTTCAATGCTCTCAGCGATAGATGCATAAACAACATTGTCGGCTCCTTCCTCCACAGCAGTACCCATATTCCCATAGTTCTGCTTCAGCAGTTTGGTACTGATCATAGATGTCTAACCTTATGGCACACTTTATCTAATCAAAAATAGCAAGAAAAAAAGAAAAACAATGCATTGGGCGGAATGTTTTCTTTTTTCAGATCAGCTCGCTAACCACAAATGTACTTCCCCCAACATATATTAAATCATGAGGATCAGCATGGTAACTGGCCATATGTAATGCATCGGCAGATTTTTCATAAGCTTCGCCATGCAAAGCATATTTGCCTGCCTGCTTTCTCAGCTCATTTTCATCCAAGGCCCGGGGTATATTGGCTCTGGTAAAATAATACCTTGCCGGCCTTGGAAAAAGAGGCAGAATGCTATCCATATCTTTGTCATTCACGAAACCCAGCACAAAATGTATGTCATGGGATGCCATGGTAGTTAATACCTGAATATTCCATGACAACCCGGCTTCATTGTGGGCTATATCGCATATTGTCAGGGGATCCCTTTTTAGTATTTGCCAGCGGCCCAGCAGGGATGTATGACTTACGACCTTTGCAAGACCACAGAGAATGCTGTGATGATTCAGATTAATTCCCAAAGAGGAAAGGATATCAATACATTTCAGCGTGGTGGCAATATTTTTGCTTTGATAGCTTCCATGAAGGTCAGTGACAAGATTACGGTATAACAATTCATGCTTATGCCATACACGAAAGATGGATTGTTCAGGCTGATCGCTGTTAACAGGCCCAATCCGGTATTCCTGGTCTGCAAATGTAAGCGGAGCATGACAGTCCCTGGCCTTTTTGCGAAAAACAAGAGCCGAAACCGGATCATATTCCCCCACCACTACCGGTCGTCCGGCCTTGATGATACCTGCCTTTTCCCAGGCTATAGCTTCAACCGTATTGCCCAAAAACTGGGTATGATCCAGACTTATATTGGTGATCACCGAAATTTCAGGATCAATGATATTGGTCGAATCCAGTCTGCCGCCCAATCCAACCTCTATAACGGCAATATCAACCTTTTGCGCTCTGAAATAGTCAAAGGCCATGGCTACGGTCATTTCAAAAAACGAGGATTGGACTTTTTCAAAAAATTTCCGGTGCTCCTTCACAAAATCAACAACATAAGCTTTATCCACCGGTTTACCGTTTACCTTTATGCGTTCCCGAAAATCCTTCAGATGCGGCGAGGTATACAAACCGGTTTTGAATCCGGCAGTTTGTAAAACCGAAGCCAGCATATGAGAAACAGAACCTTTACCGTTGGTGCCTCCTACATGAATAGTCTTAAATGTGTTATGCGGATAATCAAAATAGGCATCCAGCTTTTGGGTCGTTTCCAGATCAGCTTTGTATGCTGAACCTCCTACCCTTTGATACATCGGGATCTGATTATACATCCACCCGATGACTGTTTCATATTCCATCCTTTAGTTCCCACATTTAAACGGCAAAACGCACAATAATCTGATGCACGAATAATACCGGACAGTTGTCTATCGGTTATTTTTGATCATCCCGGATCACCACTGGTTATAATGAATACGGTTCTTATCAAAACGCCGGGGAATTTCTTTTTCTTCGGCCGGATACCCCAATGAGATCAATGAGAAAGGCTGTATGTGGGGCGGTAAATCAAACAATCGATGAATACCCTTTTTTCTCTCCTCTCTGGGATGTAAACCCAACCAAACAGAACCAATCCCTTTAGCATGCGCAGCAAGTAAAATATTTTGGGTTGCTGCAGCACAATCTACTGCCCAATAGCCCGGTGCATGCTCCAGTTTTTCATCTCCCATCACCAATATAGCATACCGGGCATCCCGAAGCATTTTGGCATAAGGATGAATATCCATAATTTTCCGGAATATCTCCTTATCGTCAATAATCATAAAATGCCAGGGCTGACAGTTTACTGCAGAAGGGGCATACATCCCGGCATTTACAATATCCTCCATTTCACCATAATCTATCTCATCAGTGGCATAAACCCTGATACTTCTTCTGGTGATCAATCCTTCATATAATTCCATAAAAAAAATTTAATCATATTAAAAACTTCAGAATTTATTAACAAATCAAGCGCTAATTTTTTGCTACATTTAACCTGTTATTATAACAGTGGTTGGGTTTTAGCTATAAACAAGATGCCCAAATCCCTGGAAGCACCTGCAAAAAATAAGCAAAAACATGATCCTTTATGAATAATACAAATTAAATACAAAATTAAATGCCAATATGTCACACGCCAAAAAAATTTTTGTCATTGATACCAATGTCATTTTGCATGACTTCCACTGTATTTATAACTTTCAGGACAATGATATCGTTCTGCCCATAGTAGTCCTGGAGGAACTGGACAAATTAAAAAAGGGCAATGACATCATTAACTTTCATGCAAGGGAATTTACAAGAGAATTGAATGAGGTTACGGGAGACAAGTTGTTCAACGGAGGCATCAACCTGGGCAAAGGTCTGGGCAAATTATCCGTGGAAACCGGCAAACCTTTTTCCGACCAGATAACGGAGTCCTTCCCGGAAAATACGCCCGATCACAGAATTCTCTCCATCACCGATTACATCAAAAACAAAAACAAGAAAAACGAAGTCATTCTCATAAGCAAGGATATCAATCTTAGGTTAAAAGCCAAATCACTGGGTATTCAGGCTCAAGATTATGAATCAGACAAGGTTACCGATATCGAACCGTTGAACAGGAATATTGAAGTTTATGAAGACATCAACGCCGGGATGATCTCTCGATTGTATAGTGAAGATGAAGGAATATCTGCAGATGAATTCGGAATAAAACCTTTTGCCCACCAGTATTTTATACTCAAAAGTGAAAGATCCAGCGCTTTGGCTCATTACGATCCTTATGATCATGTTTTTAACAGGGTTGAAAAGAAAAGGATGTATGGTATTAACCCGCGAAATGCCGAACAGGCATTTTCTATCGATGCCCTTTCGCGACCGGAAATTGAACTGGTAGCGCTGACCGGCAAAGCCGGAACCGGCAAAACCCTTCTTGCACTTGCAACAGCGCTTCATATGGAAAAAAAATTCCATCAGATTCTTCTGGCCAGACCTATTGTACCTCTGGCCAATCGCGATCTTGGGTATCTACCCGGAGATGTTAATGAAAAAATTACCCCTTACATGACTCCATTATTTGATAACCTTTCGGTCATTAAAAATCAATATAAATCAAATAGCCGCGAATACAAGAAGATAGAAGAGATGCAGGAAAAAGAAAAGCTCATTATAAGCCCGCTGGCTTATATCAGGGGCCGGAGTCTTTCCAATGTATACTTTATTGTAGATGAAGCCCAAAACTTAACCCCGCACGAGATCAAAACTATTATTACCCGGGCTGGTGAAGGAACGAAAATGATCTTTACCGGTGATATTCAACAGATCGATTCCCCGTACCTGGATATGAAATCAAACGGCCTGAGCTATCTGACCGATAAGCTGCTCGGGCAGAACATCTTTGCTCATGTTAACCTCGTTAAAGGTGAAAGAAGCTACCTGGCAGAACTGGCGAGCAATTTGTTATAGCACAAAAACAATAATTTGTTCAATCAACACATATACAGAATTGGCGCCTACCCACAGAGTCAATCAGATGAAAGCAAAGTTTGAATGCTCAATCACATATCAACGGGAATGGCATTTTCGTTTTCTTATTACGTCTAACTAAAATTTAAACCTTATGAGTGATCAAAAACAACTCATCATCGTAAGACACGGAAAATCATCCTGGAAATACGAAAATATCGAGGATTTTGACCGTCATCTTAAGGAAAAAGGAATTCATGATGTTTTTACCATGGCCAAACGCCTGGATAAACAACACCTCAAACCTGATCTTATGATTACCAGCCCGGCGATAAGGGCTTTTCATACTGCCAACATTATGGCGCGAACATTGGACTATCCGCTCGATCGTATTCAAATTCAGAAGGCTTTTTACCCGGGAAGAGCCGATGATATTATACAAATAATCAACAAAGCAGATGATAACCTGGATTCAATCATGATTTTTGGGCATAACCCGGCATTTACCAATGTTGCCAATTATTTTTTGCAAGAAGATATTGAAAAACTCCCCACCTCCGGCATAGCCAAAGTGCGGCTGGAAACCAATTCCTGGAAAAATATTGACAAGTGTCATACTGAAAATATCTTATTAGATTATCCCAAAAAGAAAGGATGATCCCCATAGCCCAAGGATATTGGGATACTCAAACCCATCGGCCCGGGGAGATGGACTGCAAAATTATATGCTTCCGGGACGTTTTAATCTTATAATCCCCATTATTTTATGTAATTTTGCATCCCTTAACGGAAATGAAGAAAGCGGGAAGGTATGCGCGTTGCTTTTTATACATTGGGATGCAAATTGAATTTTGCCGAAACTTCTACTTTGAAAAGAAGTTTTTCAGCACAAGGATATGAACCTGTTGACTTCAATAATAAAGCAGATATTTACGTCATTAACTCCTGCACCGTCACCGGCAAAGCCGATAAAAAAAGCAAGGAAGCCATCAAAAAAGCAAGGAAGCATAATCCGGAAGCCCGAATCATTGTGGTAGGCTGTTTTGCTCAACTTTCTCCGGAAACCATTGCGGACATACCCGGCGTTGATCTGATACTTGGTAACCATGAGAAATATAACATCATCCAGTACCTTCAAAAAGATCATGTTCGCAAAACACCGGAAATTCATGCCCATTCCCTGCATGAAACAAATGCATTTCACCCTGCCTATTCTCTGGGAGACCGAACACGTTCATTTCTCAAAGTCCAGGATGGTTGCGATTATCAATGTGCATATTGTACAATCCCTAAGGCCAGGGGGAAAAGCAGAAATCCAAGCATAAAAAGTATTCTGGAACAGGCCCGCAATATTGCCAGAAACGGGGCGAAAGAGATTATCCTTACCGGGGTAAACCTGGGAGATTTCGGCAAATCAAATGGAGCATCTTTGCCCGAACTGCTTTTTCAACTGGAACAAATCCCGGGTATTGAGCGATACCGAATTTCCTCTATTGAACCCAATTTATTAAGTGATGAGATCATCCATTTTATTTCCCGTTCAGAAAAATTCCTGCCTCATTTTCATATCCCTCTGCAATCAGGAAGTGATGCTATGCTGGCAAAAATGAAAAGACGATATAACCGGGCATTTTTTGAAAATAAAATCCAAAAGATTAAACAGCGCATCCCTCATGCCTTTATCGGAGTCGATGTCATAACCGGGTTTCCGGGAGAAGATCACAAACTTTTCGAAGAAACCCATGAATTCATGAATAAACTGGATGCCAGCTATTATCATGTATTCCCTTATTCCGATAGGCCGGGCACCCAGGCTTCCTTAATGCACCCTAAAATAAAACCTGAAACAATCAAAAAAAGAAGTCAACTGTTACAAGAGTTGGGCAAAAGAAAATTAGGGCATTTTTACCGTCAACATTTAAGTGAGGAGAGGAATGTCCTTTTCGAAAAAAACAATCATCAGGGCAGCATGTTTGGATTCACGGACAATTACATAAAAGTGGTTACCCGGCATAGCCCTGAATGGGCAGGTAAAATCAAAAAGTTCCATTTGCAACGAATTAACCAACAGGGTCATATTGTAGGCGTAACCAAAGATAATGATTAAATGATCATAACATCATTCACATGGATTTAAAACGAATCACTGACCAGGTAAAAGAAATATCAATCAAAGCAGGAAACTTTATCTTGTCCGAATGGAACCAGTTATCCTCCGAAAATATAGAAGCCAAAGGCTTAAACGATTTCTTTACCTATGTGGATACAACATCCGAACAAATGCTGGTGAAGGAACTTAAGGAGCTTCTTCCCGAAGCAGGATTTATCGTGGAGGAAAATACCGTAAAAGCCCAGGGCAATGAAAGCTATAAGTGGATTGTAGATCCACTGGATGGAACGACGAACTACATCCACCGGCTCAAACCCTTTTCGGTCAGCATAGCCCTGGAAAAAGACAGCCGGGTTATTTTAGCCGTAGTCAATGAATTGGGATGCAATGAGATTTTTTATGCCTGGGAAGGTGCCCCCGCTTTTTTAAACGGTTCGGAAATCCATGTATCTAACATACCCAGATTAAAAGATGGTATCATAGGTACAGGTTTTCCCTATAAAGACTTTCATAGGGTTGATGCTTATCTGGATCTGTTGAAATATTTTATGAAAAATTCACACGGGATAAGAAGATTTGGTTCGGCAGCTGTCGACCTTTGCTACCTCGCCTGTGGACGACTGGAAGCCTTTTTCGAATACGGACTTAAACCCTGGGATGTGGCCGCCGGTTCTCTTATCCTTCGCCAGGCCGGGGGATTGGTATCTGATTTTTCCGGAGGGAATGATTATCTTTATAACCAGGAAATCGTCGCTGCCAATACGAAAGTCTTTGACGAATTTTTGAAACAAACCATGAAATATTTGAAATAATATCACGGAGAGAAATTCCCAAAAATTTATCCTGTATTACACAATAAAGGCTTTTCAGCAAACCCTATATAAAAAAACATATGCACATCGGTTTTTTTCTTTTCAACTTGTTCAGCCGAATTCTTGCCAAATTGCCCAAATGGGCCATGTATCTTTTTGCCGACCTGTTGTCCTTCACCGGATATTATATGATTCAATACAGAAAAAAAGTAGTTTTTGAAAATCTTCAAAACGCTTTTCCTGAAAAGGATCCAAAAGAAATTCGAAGGATCGCCAAAAAATTTTACAAACATCTTGGAGATGTCATGATCGAAAACATTGCTATGCTGCACATGAACCCTAAGAGATTGGATAAATTTGTTAAATTCAATGACTTACAATTACTGAGCGAATTATATGATCAGAAAAAAAATGTGATGGGGATACTTGGTCACTATGGAAACTGGGAACTTTTGACCACGCTTTCGCTCAATACACCTTATACCATTTTAAGCATCTATAAACCTTTAAAAAATAAATTTTTCGATAAAAAAATTTATGAAATGCGCAAAAGATTCAATGAGGTTCCCGTACCCATGAAGCAAGCTTATAAAACCATAGCGCAGTATCAGCATTCAGGACAACCTTATACGGTAGGAATGGTAGCTGACCAGAGCCCCCCCAAAAAAGACATGCACTTCAAAACCACCTTTCTAAATCAGGAAACTGCATTTTTTCTCGGCGCTGCGAAAATCGCAAAAAAATATCAACATACCATCATTTTTCCAGCAATAAAGAAAAGGAAAAGAGGATTTTATGAAATTATATTCTTTCCCTTGGTGGACAATCACGACAAAATCACAGCCGAAGAAATAATGGAAAGATATGTCAGGGCCCTGGAAAAACTCATCAAAGAACAACCCCAATACTGGTTATGGTCCCATCGGCGATGGAAACATACCAAACCCGATCGTACCGCGGGTTATTAAAATTGTTCTATTCTTTTAATCATTTTACGCCGAGCATTTTCAAAACATCACATTAATTTGCTATTTTTGTTTTCTGGATAAAAAAGAAATTTTTCTTGCATCAATAATCCATAAACCCAATTGATAAAACCGAAAGAAATTGTTGGATCTTTAAGCCAGGGATGATGAAAAGGAAATCTTGTTTGCCATTACTTGATACAAATTATTTGATATTCATCTTAAGCTTTTTGCTAATTCTGATTTGCTATAAACCGGTGGTTTGCCAAAATGAATATAAAATCGAAGAACTTTTCATGGAGGCCGAAGCATGGTTTTATTTTCAGGATTATAGAACTTCACTTCCGCTATACATCCAGGTACATGAAGAATTTCCGGAGAATGACAACCTCCATTACAAAATAGGGTTATGTTATTTGAATATCAATGGACAGAAAGACAAAGCCATCTCTTTTCTGGAAGAAGCCTCAAAAAATGTGACCTTCAATTATACCCGGGAATCTTTGTTTGAAAGACAAGCCCCCGTAGATGCCATTTTCTATCTTGGAAATGCCTACCTCGTTAACAATTTTCCGGAGAAAGCCCTGGAAGCCTATAACAGATTTGAAAAAACAATTGATAACAAGTCCAAATTTACGCTGAGCAATTCGAATTATGATTTGAATTACCTGAAAAAGCGAAAAGAAGCTTGCCGGACGGCCCAACAAATGACTCCCATGCCCGTAAGCTTTACAGCCAGTAATATTGGTATTCCTGTTAATACCCCTCAATCGGAATACAATCCGGTTATTTCCGGTGATGGAAAAACAATGGTTTTTACTGCCGAAAAGAGATTTTATACCGGAGTCTTTATGTCCAAAAAAACAAACAGTCGATGGAGCGAACCCATAAACCTTCTACCCCAATTGGGTGTTGACGGCGACTGTGAAACAACCTCCCTCTCCCATGACGGAAAAGAACTCTATCTTTACCGGGAGGATGATTTGGACGGTAATCTTTACGTAAGCCATTATGAGGGTGGTCAATGGACCAAAATCCAAAAGCTTGGTCCGAATATCAATACCGAATACTGGGAAAGCCATGCTTTTGTCACTTCTGATGGCAATAAGCTTTATTTTACCAGCAACCGGGAAGGTGGCTACGGTGGCCTGGATATATACATATCAAAGCGAAAAGCAGACGGAACCTGGGGAATAGCAGAAAACATAGGTAAACCGGTTAATACAGCATGGCGTGAAGATACGCCTTTTCTAACACAATCCGGAGATAAATTATTCTTTAGCTCAGAAGGCCACCGTAATATGGGAGGGCTGGATTTGTTCGTAGCGGAAAAAGCACCTTCCGGCAATTGGTTGAAACCCCAAAACCTTGGATACCCCATCAGCACTACGGATGATGACCGTTTTTTTGTACCCCTGAATAACGGAAACCAGGGTTATTATGCAAGATACCCCACCAATCCCCCGGGTCAAAAAGATATCTTCCTCTACACAATCAATAATTTGAATATCCTCGACCCCATCGCTGTTGAAGGAATCATGACCTATGATTCTCCAACAAATAAAATCAAACAAGACTTTTCGATCAATATTATCGATACCCTGCGGAATGATACCCTCGCCAGACTTCAACCCGACAATAAACAAAAACAATACAACTATACTTTTGATCGAGAAAAGAACCATCTTATTTTTGAAACACCGTTGCTTAATAACCAGAATCAATATCTTATCTCCAGGGATATTCAGATGAAAGAACATTTTCTGGCCACTGCCGAAGAAAAAGAAGAAAAGAAAGAAAAGCAACAAGAAGTACCCCAAATAACCGAAGATCTGCCTAAGATTCACCTGAGCGATAAAATTTTCGATATCCAGGGCAATAGAGAACAGATAAAAATCAAGTTAAACCTCGAAGGGGGTAATAAATTGATCGTTAACACCTTTAGGAACAATGAACGCATTGATTCGGAAGAATTTGACATCAACCAGGAAGCATTCACCTATCAGTTTAATCCCACCGAAAATAATACCCAGCTTACTTTTGAATTGTTTGACAAACAGGAAAATGTTCAAACCAAAACACTGAATATCAACCTGGACTCTCTAAGGGCTTCTTTATCCCCGGCACAAGACAGCGCAAAACTCGAAATACTTGATAAATCCTACCAGTTTACAGATAAAGGCAGAACAATGCAAATCCAACTTACCCTGGAAAAAGGTTCCCATTTAACTGTTACTACCTATATCGATGGTAAGGCGGTTAACAAGGAAGAATTTGATGTCGATAAAGAACAGTTTACATACGAATTTGAGCCAAAGCAAAAGAAAAGCCGCATCAATTTCAGGGTGATGGATGCAAACCAAAATATACGAAATAAAACCATTGTCATTGCCCATGAACCCATACAGAAAGATCTGGAAGAATTATTGGCAGCAGCCAAAGAATTCGGAGGAGCCAAACTTCTGGAACAAATAAAAAATTATTCACCGCAAGCCATGAGTTTGGAAAAGCTTATGAATTCCTACGCCGGTGAGAGCCTTCCGGAAGAGCTAAACAAAACCTTAAACACCCTGCTTTTCGCTTTGATACTGAATGAAGATGGCACCCCCTTGGCCCTGTATAATAAGTTGCTTGAGTTGGCTGACGTACCCATAAAAAATTATTTAATGAGCATGGACACTTCCAACCTTGAATCTAAAGCTCAACTGCTCAACAGGCTTATATCAGCTTCCTCCAGCGGAACTTTCTCACTTTCTCAGCTTCAGGCATTGCTGGAACAATGCATTCAACAATCCTACCCGCCCGATGAATTATATAAAACTGCTTTGCGCATTGCCGGAATGGATCTGAATGACATCCTGGCCCAACTTAATGCTTCAGCTGTGCATATGATCTCTAAAGACGATCTGTTCCAATATCTTCAAGAGGCCCAAACACCTCTCAGCGACTCCCTGCTGGCATTTCTGAAAAGCCTTGATTTATCAGAAACCCAAATGAAACATAAGCAATTTCTCGCCCAACAACCCCAACCGGGTTCGGAACAACAACAAGCTGACAGTATGACAAAATATGTTTATATATTGGGTGGTGCAGCTGCCCTGGCGCTGTTAATCTTCCTGTTCCTGAGATCAAAAAAAAGAAAGAAACAAAAGCATAACAAAGCCTGAATTATTCTTATCCTGCATTATTTATAAACAAACCGGATGAGGTTTATAAATGTGCGATGGCTTGAGGGGAGAATGCAGGCAACCCCGCATTAGAAAAACCAGATTTTTGGAAAAAATAATGAAGTAAAAAGCCAGATTTTTCAATAGCGTCAGCATGATTTGTGAAGGATTCGTTTTAACCTGTATTATTCATGCGTCAAGTTTTGGGTAGATGCAAGGCGTCGAAAG
>CAYYLT010000042.1:0-16223 GCA_964472385.1 uncultured Bacteroidales bacterium | reverse complement strand
TTTGTTTATAAATGGTTTTCCATTTTTTATGAATCATACAGGTTATATATAGTCTTCTCCCTTATTGTGCTTTATTTCTTCTACAATTTCTTTAATTTCCTGTTCATCCTCTTTATTGTAAATGATCAGTTTGTTTTTTGATTCCACAATGATATAGTCTTTTAAGCCTTTAATAACCACAAGCTTATCATCAGGAAAGTTGACAATGGAATTTTCTACTCCGTAAAGCATGACATTATCTCCATAGACCGAATTGCCCTGATCATCCTTATCCAGAAATTCCTGCAGCGATCCCCAGGTTCCCAGATCCGCCCATCCAAAATTGGAAGCATGTACATATACATTATCTGATTTTTCCATGATTCCATAGTCTATGGAAATACTTTTGCTTTTGAAATAAACTTTTGATATGAAATCCGGTTCTTCAGCGGTATTGTATATATCTTCCCCTGATTTGAAAAGCTTGTCAATTTCCGGCAAATGTTTATTGAAGGCTTTCATAATAGACTGCAGAGACCAGATAAAGATGCCAGAATTCCAATAATATTCGCCACTTTCATAAAACTTTTTTGCCAGTTCTTGGTTGGGTTTTTCTGTGAAGGTTCTGACTTTGAATATGTTATCATTTGTTTCAGCCGCCTTAGTGGTTTCCCGCTGAATATATCCATAACCGGTTTCAGGTCTGTGGGGTTTGATACCTAAAGTCAGCAATGCATCGTGCTTAGCTGTAAATTCCAGCCCTTCGCTCAATACCTTCAGAAACCGGGTTTCGTTTTGGATCAAATGATCTGCCGGAGAAACAATCACATTGGCATTCGGATTGGCTTTCCGTATTTTGTAATTGGCATAAGCAATACAGGGGGCAGTGTTGTTCTTTTTTGGCTCCAATAACACTTGATTGTCAGATAGTTCGGGAAGCTGCTCTTTCACGATTTTATCGTAAATTTCATTGGTAACAATATAGATATTTTGCGGGGGACAGACATTGATAAGCCTGTCAAAAGTTTGTTGCAATAGGGTTCTCCCTGTACCTAAAATATCCAGAAACTGCTTGGGTTGTGTTTTGGTGCTCAGGGGCCAGAATCTGGTTCCTGTACCCCCGGCCATGATTACACAGTAGTTGTTTGATTCCATAAAAGTATAGATTTCTGCGTTTATTAATTAAGGCTTCTGTTTTAAAAAAGGTTAAAATTATAGCAATTATAAACTTTAACCATACCTGTTTGTTTAATTTTGCGATACGTCTATGACAAATTAATCTTGTGAAATTTTTTATGAATTTGATAACCTGATCTATCCTGCATTATTCATAAAATATGAATAAATATCTATAAGTAAAAGTATATAAGCAATTTACTTATTATGACCAAAAATTTCGTTTTATACATTTTTTCCGAGTGCGCCAATTTTTGGGCATCTGCTGCGTTGCAAAAGCCTCGAAGTAGGCGACTACGTCGTCGGCTTTTGACGCCTTGCATCTACCCAAAACTTGACGCATGAATAATGCAGGCTATCACATAAAACTCAAAAATTTTGTTTGAAATATAGTATTTTTTTTTACTTTGGATACAATAAACAATCGGAAAAAATGGGTTTGAGGTCATTCATTATTAGTGGGTTGATGTGTTTGGGCATGGTATTTATCTCCATATTCTCTTACAGTCAGTATTTTGGCCAGAACAAAGTAAATTATGAAAAGTATCAATTTGAAATATATGAAACTCCCCATTTTCAGATTTATAATTATTTGAACCACAATAGTGCTGTCCAGCGTTTGGGTCAACAAAGCGAACAATGGTACAAACGGCATTTTAACATCTTCAGGGATACCATCACCAAAAATCCGTTGATCATCTATAATAATCATCCTGATTTTCAGCAAACAACTGTAATTGGCAGTCAGATTGGCGTTGGTACAGGCGGTGTAACTGAAGCCCTTAGGAAGCGTGCAGTGATGCCTTTTATGATTTCCAACAAAGAAACGGATCATGTTCTGGGCCATGAGATGGTTCATGTTTTTCAGTATAATATGGTTAAAACCAACGACACCCTGGGTTTGCAATCCCTGCAAAATATTCCGCTCTGGATGATTGAAGGTATGGCTGAATATCTATCGATTGGCCCCACGGATAATAAAACAGCCATGTGGATGCGGGATGCTGTTATGCAGGATGATGTACCTTCCATTAAGGATATGACCCGCAAACCGAATGAGTATTTCCCTTACCGGTATGGACATGCCTTTTGGTCTTTTATTACCGGCATCTGGGGAGATGCAATGATTGAACCGATTCTGCTGTCTACAGCTAAGTTCGGGTTGGACAGAACGGTTGGCAATTTGTTCGGTCTGACTACTGACAGCCTTTCCACGCTCTGGCAAAAATCGGTTAAGAAAACCTTTAAACCCTTTATTAAAAAGGATACCATTGAACCTGTGGGGCGGAGCATGTTCACCCCGAAGAATTCCGGAGAGTTGAATCTTTCCCCCGTATTAAGTCCCAATGGCGAATATATCACCTTTATCTCCAATAAGAATGTGATCTCTGTAGATATTTTAATGGCCCGCACTGACGACAGAAAGGTGATAAAAAAACTGACCAGTGCGGTTAGACAAGGAGATATCGATAGTTATAATTATATAGAATCGGCAGGATCTTTTTCTCCGGATGGTAACCAATATGTTATGACAACCATTGCCAAGGGCAGGAACAGGTTGCTGGTGGCCAATGTTGAAGGGGATGATGTGTCGGTAACAAAAGAGACCGTTTTGAAAGGTATTGAAGCTTTTGATAATCCTGAATGGTCGCCAGTTGACGATAAAATATTGTTTACCGGTTTGGTGGACGGTAAAAGTGACTTGTATACTTATGACCTGGAAAGCGATAAGATCGAGCAGCTCACCAATGACCCTTATTCCGATCTGCAGGCCTCGTGGTCACCTGATGGTCAATCCATTGCTTTCATTTCAGAACGGGGGGCCGATACAGATTTTGACATTCCTGTTTATGGCAAATACCGACTTTGTTTCATTGATGTTGAAACCGGAAATGTTGAGGTGGTTCCTGTTTTTCCCGGTAGTGAAATTTTGAGCCCTCAATTTTCGCCCGATGGTCAGTCGGTTTATTTTCTTTCCCATGCCGATGGTTATCGAAATCTATATGAATATGAGCTGGAAACAGGTAATGTATACCGTCTTTCGGATTTTGTAACGGGCATTAGCGGCATCACCGATCTGGCTCCCGCTTATAGTGTAGCCAGAGAAAGCGGAGCCATTGCTTATACGTTATACGGGAATGACCGTTATGCTGTATTTATGGCTAAGCCTGAAGATTTCGAACGGGTACGCGTAGATAAAGATCTTGCCGATCATAGCGCTTCTGTGTTACCTCCCGGAGGGGATCGCGTTTTAAATATTGTGGGAACCAATCTGAAACGGCATTCTTCCCTACCCGAGAGTTCTTTCAAAGTAAAACCGTATCGACCTAAATTTCAGTTGGATTATATTGGTAGCACAGGCGTAGGTGTTGGATCCAGTCAATTTGGGACTTACGCTTCCGGTGGTGTTACAGCCCTCTGGAGTGATGTTTTGTCGCGGCACCAACTGATAACCAACCTCCAGGTTCAGGGTGAAATTTATGATTTTGGAGGTTATGTATCCTATCTGAATCAAGAGACAAGATTTAACTGGGGAGCTGCCATTAGCCACATTCCGTATCGTTACTCGCGCTATTCCATTGATCCCGAAGATACCCTTCAGATCGACGGAAATAAGATCCCGGCAAGTAGAATCGGTATCGAAACAATCAGGATCTTTCACGATCAAGTAAGTTTGTTTGGACAATACCCGCTATCCAAAAAATTGAGATTTGAAGGAGCAGCCTCTGTGTCCCGTTACAGCTATATGATACGGCAGATCAATTCCTATTATGGTTATGGATTTAGTTATACCACTGAACCGGAGCGTCTGAAAGAAGATGAACCTCCGTCTTTTACCCTATGGGATACCCGTATGGCCTATGTCGGTGACAATACCAATTTTGGAATAACCGGCCCACTGGATGGATACAGATACCGTTTTCAAGTGGGGAATATGTACAGTAAAAGACCCAAGCGGCCTAATGTCAACGTTATCAATACCATAGTAGATTATCGGAATTATTACTATCAAAATCCTTTTAGCTTTGGTGTTCGTATTCTTCATTATGCCCGTTACGGTGAAGGGGCCAATGCACTCTATCCGCTTTATATTGGCGATCATTATTATGTAAGGGGTTACTCTTATAATTCATACAATGAAGCCCAGCGATATGATCCGAATTTTTTGAACCTGAATTCTATGGTGGGATCCAAAATGGGTGTGATCAATGCCGAGGTTCGTTTGCCCTTAAGTGGTCCCGAAAGATTGACCTATATTCAATCAAAATATTTTTTTACAACCCTTGTAGGGTTTGTTGACGGAGGTTTTGCTACTACCGGTTATGATAAACTGACCTTTTCCTGGGATCCGGCTAATGATAATAGCAGTCCCATTTTTAGCACTGGCCTGGCTTTAAGAATTAACCTGTTTAATTATGCCGTATTGGAGCCCTACGCAGCTATTCCTTTTCAGCGAGATGATAAAGATTATGTTTTTGGCTTATTCCTTCGAGGTTTTGGATGGTAAACCGCTTTTTGAGTTATGACCCTTGATCCTAAATTTCTCCCGGCTAAACTGTTCATATTGCATTTAAATTTTCAATAAATGATTATATTTGGGCAGCTAACCAGCATCTACTTTTATGAACAAGGTCTAATTCAATAACCAACAAAAACGAACAATTTATGGCAAAATCAAAGACTTATAACCGTGGTTATGTAATCTTAATAGCTGCCATTGCAGCTTTTGGGGGTTTGCTTTTCGGGTTTGACACAGGTGTGATTTCCGGAGCATTGTTACTCATTAAAAATGATCCTGATCTAATGATCAATGGGATGAGTCAACTACCTGAGCGTACGCAGGAATGGATTGTAAGCGTTACTGTGCTGGGTGCAGCTCTCGGAGCACTTAGTAGTGGTAGGATTACCGATATACTGGGTAGAAAGAAAGTATTGATCATTACTGCTTTTATTTTTGCTGTTGGCTCTATAGGTCTTGCAGCAGCCAGTACCGTTGCCCTTCTGATCATTTGGAGATTGATCATTGGCATTGCCATTGGCGTGGCTTCTTATACTGTTCCATTGTATATTTCTGAACTTTCACCCACCCATGTTCGGGGGGCCCTGGTATCGATCAACCAGTTGGCTATTACCGTGGGTATTTTTGCATCCTATATTGTGGATCTGGGGTTTGCCAATTTTGATGAAGGCTGGCGCTGGATGTTTTTGGTAGGGCTTGTGCCCTCACTGATATTGGGTATCGGTATGTTTTTCCTTCCCGAAACCCCCAGATGGCTCATGGGATTCAAATCAGAGGAGAAAGCTAAAAAAGTACTGGATAAGGTAGGAGAACATAATAAGGAAGAGGTACTGAGTCAGATTAAAGCTAACATCGAAGCAGAAAGGAAACAGACCACAGGTACGCTGAGTATTTTGAGAGCCAAATGGGTGCGTCCGGCTTTGATTATTGGTATCGGCATCATGATCTTCCAGCAGTTCACCGGTATCAATACCATTATCTATTATTCCCCGACGATTTTTGAGATGGCCGGTTTTGGCGCTGAAAGCGGCAATGCAGTATATAACGCTATACTGCCGTCCTTGCCCATAGGATTTGTGAATGTGCTGTTCACCATTGTATCTATTTATCTTGTTGACCGGTGGGGTAGGAAACCGCTGCTTTACCTTGGATTGATCGGGATGGTCGTTGCACTTATAGCGATGGGTATAGGATTTACCTTCCATAATTCCATAGGAGACGCCCTGAAATGGATATCCTTTGTTAGTATGATCATTTATATCCCTTTCTTCGCTATAAGTTTGGGCCCCATTGCCTGGCTTTTGATATCCGAAGTTTATCCAACCAAGATCCGCGGCCTGGGGATGAGTCTTGCTACCATGGTGAATTGGATTTCCAATTTTGTTATAGCCAACACTTTTTTGTCACTTGGAAGAGCTGTAACCGGTGAGATGCCTAATCCAGCCGGAGAAGGAGGACTGGTCAATCCCGGTGGCGCCTTTTTTATCTATGCGGTCGTAGGAATTTTGGCCCTGATCTTTGTCTATTCTTATATTCCTGAAACCAAAGGCCATTCGCTTGAGAAGATCGAGGAGCATTTTCTGCAGGGGAAACATCCGCGCGAGCTATAGGGGATAACAAAGCAATACCCTTTGTCCTGTATTGAGCCATTCCATGCGGGGTTTTACGTCTATTCATGATGGTAAAGGAGAGATGGTGTGGAAACCTATTGCCTGGAGGCAGTCTGTTGATCAGATATTATCACATCAAACTTAATGGAGATCTTCTCCTGAACCTGAACTAGGCCTATCATTTTTTGCGGAGGCTCAAGATTAAAATCTTTCAGGTGAATCTTTACAAAACCTACGATACGCATTTGGTTTTGGGGATAATGACTGGTATGGTATTGACTTTGTATTTTCTGGGTTTGTCCGGCTATGTCGCTTTTGATAGGCAACTATGTGCTTTTTGTTGCATGGATTAACTTTGCGAGCTGCGTTTTGTTGATCATTAGCTTTAACCCACGTTTCGTTATGGTGGCGTGAACTCAGGAAAGTTCTCAAATGCATACCTACTCCATCATGCAGTTGATCATCCAGGTTCAGGTTGGCAGTGGGGAGGTTGATGTTGTCGCCCAGGGTTACCAATTGGGGTGCACCTTGTGCATTGGAATGATCCAGGGCTTGAAACTGGATGGTAAAATCACCCCAACAGAAAAAAACCTGTTAGCCTTTGGCACATCATCTACTTTGTTGGCTTCAGCTCGCAGTATTCATATACAGCTTCGCTTTGCCGCCTCGTAGCTGATGTACTAAAGACTTTTTCAGCAAACCCTAATTGGGCTATAGCGAGGGATATTTGCTCATTTTTTATTTTTATCGGGAGGATTGCAGGAACAAGAAGTACCACAGCAAGACAGGTATCTACTTCGGGCTTTGCCGAATGATTCTCTGCCTTCATTAAAGGCAAACCAGGCGATACCCAATGAGCCCAGGGTGTCGATGTAGCCGATTTGGAAGATTTCATAAAGGCCGCTGGAGGCCAAAAGGATTATAGAAAGGTAAAAACAGGAGCGCGTACAGTTGGCATCGGCAATCACGGCATCGGAACCCAGTATCCTGCCGATTTTGAGTTTGTAACGCATTAAAAAATACATGGTAAGTATGGAGATCAGCGAGATGATGACACCTACCATGGTGGTATGGGGTTGATTGTTTTGGATAAAACTTACTACAGCGCCGGCTACCAAACCGGTTGCCAGCACAAAGAATGCGAATCCGGTTATTCGGAGGGCTTGTTTTTCAAACCGGTCGGTTTTTTCTCCGCCTACTAATTTCATCCTCCAGATCATATGCGCAATACCCATACCGGAAATCACTTCGACAAAGCTATCCACACCAAATCCCAGCAATGCCAGTGTTTTATCTTCCATGGCAAAGGCAACGGAAACCAGTCCTTCAACGATGTTGTAGGCGATCGTGATGATGCTAAGCGCAAATGCTATATTTAAGGCTTTTTCACGGTTCATAATCCGGTTTAATTTATTTGTGTAACATGAAAAGGGCTTGCATGTTCATCGAGGATACGATTATATCCGTTCGCCTCCCGTATTATTGCTTTTCCCGGTTTTTCTCATCTATCTCCCCGCTTACTTCTCCACATGATAGCATCATGCCACCGAAATAAGGATTTCTGATCTGCTCCTGTGAGCTTAGCCAAAAGGCCCCCTGGTTATTGTCGGCCATGGGACAGAATTGGACGACAAGCCTGCCATTGGGAGATTCAAATGTTTTTACCAGGCTGATCATGGCCCTGGATAGAACGGTAAAATGCCTGCGCTGCACTTTTAGTTCACCGGTCTGTGAAATGGCGCTGCTTTCTTTTAAGAGGATTTCCTGAAGTTTCATCCACTTTATGTGAGCTTGTTGTGAGAAAGCGCTCATATTGACCGACTGAAGTGTTTCCATCAGGTTTGTCACTGATGCGGAGGCTGTCTGATCATTAACGAGCTGATTTTTCAGGGTCAGGTATTCGGTTACCAGGTTTTGGTATTTTTCCGACTCCTGTTCTGGCCATTGGTATGATTCATCCGGAATATTTGCCCCTTTTTCTTTTTGTTCCACTGAGACCGCTGTGTGGCTATGGCCACTGTGTATCTTTTTTGCCCCGGATTGTTCTTTTTCCTGTTTCATCATGCTGGGTTTATCTGCCAGTTGGGCTGCAGCATCAACGGCGAAAGTGCCGTGGGTAACCACCTGTTCTCCCTCCTTCAGGCCTTTTTTGATGATATAGGTTTCACCCAGCGAAGGACCCAATACTACCTGACGCATCCGGAACACAGGTTTTTGTTCATCCTGTTGCCTGACATAGACCACAGATCGTTCCCCGGTCCACATGACTGCGCTTTGTGGCACGATCAATTGTTTGCCGATGCCTACCTGACCGGACTGCAGCACGCCTTCCGCAAACATACCAGGTTTGAGTAATCCGTCGACATTAGAAGCTTCCGTTCTGATCCTGGCTACGCGGCTTTGATCGTTCATCAAAGGATCAACAAAGGTGACCCGGGAAGTGAAAGTCTTTCCGGGTATGCTGGAAACGCTGAAAGTGATGCGATTGCCTTTTTCTACGAAGGGCACATCTTCCTGATAGGTATCGAACATCACCCATACATGATCGATCCGGGCAATGTGGAATAGCCGGGTACCTTTTTGCACATAGTCACCTTCCCTTATCATCTGTTTATGGACAATGCCTTCTACATCGGCCTGGATAATCATATGTTCTTGCACTGTGCCTTCCTGCTCTATAGCCCGGATTTGTTCCTCACTGAGTTTCCACTGGCGAAGTTTTCCGCGTGCCGCTTTCACCAGGTGGGGATTGGAGTCTTTTGTTTTCAGGGCCTCCAGGAGTTCTTCCTGGGCAGATATCAGGTTCGGTGAATATAGCGTTGCAACAGTTTGGCCTTTTTTCACATATTCACCCTCGAACTTTACGGACAGATTTTCTATCCTTCCGGGGATATGGCTGGGTTGTACATATATCTTGCGCTGGTCTACTTGTACCTTACCTGTAATGCGTATTTTTTTGGTTGCTTGTTTTTTTTCGACCCGGGAGGTCTGTATCTCAGCCAGCTTAACGGCTTCCTGGGTCATCTTCAGTTCGACCGGGTCCTGGCTTTGCCCGGATTTCTCAGCTGGAATCAGATCCATACCGCAAATGGGACATTTGCCGTCTTCATCCCGTCGTACCTGGGGGTGCATGGAGCAGGTCCAGGTAGTTTGCTTATGCTGACCGGCAGCCAATGAATCGTGGCTGTGATCATGACCTGCAGTATTGGTTGGCTGCCGGTTGTCTCCGCTTTGTCTGTCATTTCCGGAGCTACTGAAAATAAGGGCTCCGAAGAGGATTCCGGCTGCCAGTAGCAGACTTCCTCTGATCCATTCTTTTCTTTGATGCCTGAATGGGGCATTGAGGTGGGCATAAGCAAGAAGGAACCCTCGTCGAGCGAAGGCATGAATTCCTTTCCCACCCCGGGGAAGGTGTGGGCTAAGGTGCTCCATAGGCTCGTGGTGCGAATATTCATATCTGCCTGGTCCAGGCCTTTGGCCATGAAACCGAAGATGGTGTTGAAGCCCATCCAGATTACCAGTGCGAGTAACAGGATGAAGGAAGGTATGGACAGGAAAGTTCCTTTATTATCCAGCGCCCAGTTCAATATTTTGGTATAATGGCGGATGATCAGGGCAAAGAATCCCAACAGCAAGCCAATGATAAGCAGTACGAAGAACAAATTGGTGAACAGGGTCTTTTCCGGACTCAGCGGTAGCCATTCACGGGCCAGTATAAGGGATACGGTAATGATGGCCAGGGCATTGGTAGCCCATATCACATATTTTTTGTGATCGTCGCTGAGAAAGCTGCCAGCCAGGTTTATGGCACCGAAAAGCATGATCACGATTCCTGCCCAGGGTAGTTGGGCGATAGTGATATAAAATCCGACGGCTGTAATCAGTCCATTGATGAACCGCTTGATGCCCTGGGCATAGATCTTTACGGAAAAGAACAAGTAGGCCAGGGTGGGAATGATGATGATCGACACGATAATGGCTGCTGCCAGGGCAAAGGTTTTGGTAAAGGCAAGGGGAATGAACAGCTTGCCTTCGGCGCCTTGCATGGTGAATACCGGAATGAAGCTGATGATTGTGGTCAGTACTGCGGTCACCACAGCCGAGGCAACTTCAGTGGTACCCCGGTAGACGACCTGCAATCCGGGTTCATTCGGATCAGACTGGTCAAGGTGTCTCACGATGTTTTCAACCAATACGATAGCCATGTCGACCATGGTGCCGATGGCAATGGCTATACCGGAGAGAGCCACGATGTTGGCCGTGACATCCATGTATTTCATGGCAATGAATGATATAAGTACGGCGATCGGCAATACACCTGATATAAGGGCTGAGGCCCGCAGGTTCATCACCATGATAATCACCACTAGGATTGTGATCAATATTTCCAGGCTCAAGGCTTCCTCCAGTGTGCCGATGGTCTCTCGTATAAGTTCAGTGCGGTCATAGAAAGGTATGATCTCCACCTGTGAAACGCTGCCGTCATCCAGTCTTCTGGTAGGGAGCCCTTCCTCTACCTCCTGGATCTTATCTTTGACATTTTGGATCACCTCCATCGGGTTGGCCCCATAGCGCGAAACAACTACGCCGCCTACAGCTTCTGCACCTGATTTGTCAAGCATGCCCCGTCGGGAGGCCGGTCCATACTGAACCCTGGCTAAATCTTTGATGCGAATGGGGGTGTGGTCATAACTTTTTACCACGGTTTGCTCCAGATCCTCCAGGTTTTCGATATATCCCAATCCCCGGACAAGGTATTCGGCATTGTTGATCTCCAGTGTGCGTGCTCCCACGTCAAGGTTGGAGTTTTTTACCGCCTGCATCACATCCATGAGTGTCACATCATAGGCTTTCATCGCCGAGGGCTTCACATTGACCTGGTATTCCTTTACATACCCACCTACGGAAGCTACCTCGGAGACTCCCTTTGCCGATGACAGGGCATACTTGACATAATAGTCCTGTATGGACCGCAATTCATGCAAATCCCATCCTCCTGTGGGATCTCCTTTTTTATCACGACCCTCCAGGGTATACCAGTATATTTGTCCCAGGGCTGTGGCATCAGGTCCCAGTGAAGGCTGTACCCCGTTGGGCAACAACCCCTGGGGAAGTGAATTCAATTTCTCCAGAATACGGGTGCGACTCCAGTAGAAGTCGGCATCCTCTTCAAATATGACGTAGATGCTTGAAAAGCCAAACATAGATGAGCTCCGGATGGTTTTCACACCAGGAATCCCCATCAGGGTAGTGGTAAGGGGATAAGTTATTTGATCATCAATATCTTGTGGGGATCTTCCTGCCCATTTGGTGAAAACGATCTGTTGGTTCTCCCCCAGGTTGGGGATGGCATCTACCGGTACCGGATCGTTGGGCAGTAAGCCCGTTTTCCAGTTAAAAGGGGAAACAATGATGCCCCATCCCACCAGCAGTAATAGAAAAATGATGGTTATCAGGCGGTTTTCCAGGAAATATTTTATGACGCGGTTTAACATGCTTTTCAGTTTTAAAAGATAATATCAGCCGGGTTTGTGTTAGAATACATTGAAAATATATTCAACAATACCCTAAACGCTATGGGCAATGGTAAAAGCTATTGACATGCTTTACAGAATTCTGATAACAGTAATGTTGAAATACATTTATGCGACCCAATATGAAATGGGCAGAAGCAAGAAAATGGCGTAGGTATCAAAGCATATACACCTGAAGCCATTCCCTTATCGGGATTTTAAAGGAAGAAATACGGGGTTGATTAAAGTTTTTCAGGGTTATGCATGTTTTGAAAAGGTGAATAACAAAATGGTTTTTTTCGATAGCCTTTTTCGACCCGGCTGGGGGAATATTTTTTTGACCAGAAGCAAACAATGAAGTGGTTATTTTGATTATTTCATGTTCATTATGGCATGATTTGCATATTTCATTTTCCTGACAGCAGCTTTCCGCAGTGGAAAATAGTGCGGCTGAATAGCGTTGTCCGTCAATATAATGCTTGCTGACAACAATCCCATGTGATGCGAAAACAACAACGATTGACAGCAATATGTTACCCAATATGCGAATCATCTTTTATCCATTGTTACTTTAGCCTGGATTATTCATGCAGGTTAGAATATAATAACAACGTATGGTGACCAAATGATTTTCAAAATTCCTGAAAGTTTTTGTAAGATTTTATTTTTTGCGATCTTTATAGACAGTGATGAATCATTTTTTTTAACTGATAGCGCCTATGGTAAGACCCAAAAAGAATCTCGGCCAGCATTTTCTATGGGATAAGAATATAGCCCAAAAGATGGTGAAATCCTTTAAAGATGCTCCTACCACAATAGTACTTGAGTTAGGACCGGGCAAAGGGGTACTGACCAATTACCTTACGGATTATTTCGGCAAACATTTTTACGCCGTAGAGATTGATAAAGAGTCGATTGATTATTTGCTGAACACTTATCCTGAGCTTTCGGATCATCTTATACAGCATGATTTTTTGCAAATGGATTTAGGGACCTGGTTTACAGAGCCTGTCTCCATTATCGGTAATTTTCCTTACAACATTTCCAGTCAGATTTTTTTTAAGATATTGACCTATCGGCAAACACTTCCTTTTATATTGGGAATGGTTCAAAAAGAAGTTGCAGAAAGGATCGTTTCCGGTCCAGGTTCAAAGGTTTATGGTAAACTCAGTGTAATGCTGCAGGCCTTTTACCGGATCAGGATTCTGTTTCGGGTTGGACCGCAGTCTTTTGTACCACCCCCAAAAGTTAAATCGGCAGTCATACAGCTGGAGCGAAATGAAAGAAAACGGCTCGACTGCAATGAAGAACTTTTTTTTCAAATCGTCAAACAAAGTTTCAATCAAAGAAGAAAGATATTGGCCAATTCATTAAAAAGCTTTTTATTAAATTTGAAGGTTGATGATGAACGTTTTAAGAAAAGGCCTGAAGCCTTGGGTGTTGAAGATTTTATAGAAGTTACAAATCTTTTGGCAGAAGGATCAGAAAAAATATAAAGGGGAAGGAAATATGAATTTTGAGCTGACAAAAGAATATATTGATGAGCTTAGGGAACGAATAGCTAATCAGGATGAGGCAGGAACTTATCAGATGATACAGGATCTTCATCCGGCTGATGTAGCGGAGATATATGATGAGTTGAATATTGAGGAAGCCCGATTTGTTCATATATTGATGGAGGGAGATAAGGCAGCGGATGTATTGATAGAGCTGGAGCAGGATGATCGTAAGCGGTTTTTGGAAGTGCTTCCGGGAGATGTAATAGCCAAGCAGTTTATTGACAAGCTGGATTCTGATGATGCGGCAGATGTGTTGGGCGAGCTGTCTGAAGATAAAAGGGAAGAAGTTCTTACTTTTCTTGAGAACCTGGAACAAGCCGATGATATTGTTGATCTGCTGAGTTATGATGAACATTCGGCAGGTGGGTTAATGGCAAAAGAGCTGATTTCTGTTAATGAGAACTGGAATATAACGACCTGCCTGAAAGAGATGCGTAAGCAGGCAGCAGATGTTAACGAGATTTACTATGTATATGTTGTGGATGATGATAATAAGTTAAAAGGAACGCTTTCCCTCAAGAAGTTGCTGCTTACACCCAGTACGGCAAAAATCCGGGATATTATCAATACGGATGTGATATCGGTTAAAACCGATACCCCTTCGGAAGAAGTAGCCAATGTTATGGATAAATATGATTTGGTTGCCCTGCCCGTTGTTGATCCCATAGGCAGATTGGCAGGGCGGATTACCATTGATGATGTAGTGGATGTGATTCGCGAGGAAGCAGGAAGGGATTACCAGCTTGTATCCGGTATCACTGAGGATGTTGAGCCAACCGATAATGCTTTTCAACTTACCCGTGCCCGAATACCCTGGTTATTCATTGGATTGCTCGGTGGTATCCTGGGTGCATTGGTTATTGGGATGTATGAATATGAGCTGGGTATTTATCCGGAGATGGCATTTTTTATTCCTTTAATAGCTGCTATGGGCGGAAACGTAGGTGTTCAGTCTTCTTCCATTATCGTTCAGTCTCTGGCATACAATACCATGGGTGTAGGGGGTATAGGAAAGAAATTGCTTAAGGAGCTTGCTGTGGCCTCTATTAATGGTCTTATCCTGTCGACTCTCATTTTTGTTTACAATATATTTGCTACTGAATCATTTGCCCTGACACTGACTGTTAGTACAGCGCTGTTTTCCGTTATCATCTTTGCATCCATTTTTGGTACTTTTGTTCCCATGTTACTCAATAAGTTTAAGATAGATCCTGCCCTGGCAACAGGTCCTTTTATCACTACAGTGAATGATATTATGGGTTTGTTCCTTTATCTGATGATCGGAAGAACGTTTTATCAATTGTTATAAATGGTTGTAGATGACTAAGAAAATTAGGGGTACCAAAATTCCTGCCGTAGTGAGCCAGGCTCCCCTGCCCCTGATGCCTTTTTTACCCCGGAGAATGAATAAGCCTGTGATGGCTATGATCATCAGACCAACAGCATATAGGTCAGAAAACCAGGTCCACCATTTTCCGGGATCGTAATGAAGATAGTTGACCTGGTAAAAAACCATTCGTTTTTCTGTTTTTTCTATGATCCCGTTGCCGCTATCAATGTTTATCTCGATGCTCCCGTTTTCAATGAAAATTTTGAGCTTATGGGGTTCGGGGAAGTAATAATTTTTAAAGTTCGCTTTCTCACCATGTTTTGCAGCGATATTTTTCGCATATGCTTTGTCAATGGCGTTTTTATCCGGAATGGATTTGATGCGGAATTCCTTTTTTGAGATGGCATAACTTGGATTCCAGTCATCAAGATGGTTTAGGGCTATTCCCGACAAGGCATAGATGATGGTCATCCCGAAAAAGAAATATCCCAGATCCCTGTGTAATATCCTGTTTATTTTACGCCAATTCATTCATATAGTAGTTGATTGGATTTCTGTATACCCCTATAAAAATGCTTCGGGTTTTTCAGCAAACCCTACTTCAAAACTGAAGCCATATTGCATCTTTGCCGCGGCAAAAGTAGGCTTTATAGGGTTAGTTTTTTTTAACAGCGCTCTTATTATCAATTGTTTTATTTTTAATAGTTTGTGGCGCATGATAAATATCAAATGTACAAAAAGAATCTCTATTCTGCTAACCCGTATTCGTCACAAATTATTCTGATCCCGGTCAAGACGCTCTCAAATCTATTTGCATTTATGGACAGATTCTTTTTTAAGCATTCCAAAGCTAAATCATATTTTTGTGGCCATGATTTTGGATTAAATTTGGTAAATTTGTCCCACAAAACAAACCTTTGAAAATGACTCAATTAAGAAAGATACGATCGGCATTGATTTCTGTTTATCATAAAGACAAACTGGAACCTGTCCTTCAGAAACTTCATGATTTACATATCCATATTTTTTCTACCGGTGGAACCCAGCAATATATAAAAGATTTAGGTATTCAAAGCACATCCGTTGAGTCGTTGACAGATTATCCTTCTATCCTCAACGGGCGGGTGAAGACCCTGCATCCAAAAGTTTTCGGGGGAATATTGGCAAGAAAGGATTCGGAAACAGATCTCAAACAGTTAGAAACTTATCAGATTCCTGAAATTGATCTGGTGATCGTTGACCTGTATCCTTTTGAAGCAACCCTGAAAACCAATGCTGATGAAGCTGAAATCATTGAAAAGATAGATATTGGCGGCATATCGCTTATCAGAGCAGCTGCCAAAAATTATCAACATACCCTGGTCATACCCTCGAAAGATTATTATGATGAGTTATCATATATTTTGGAAGAGAAACAGGGGGCAACAAGTGAATACGATCGGAAGCGATTCGCTATGGAAGCTTTCTATGTCTCATCCCATTATGATACGGTAATATTTAACCATTATAACAGAGATTTTGGGAAAGCATGTTTCA